>JALWRV010000339.1 GCA_027080545.1 Parvularculaceae bacterium | reverse complement strand
TCAAGGTGATAGAAGATTAACGGCCAAACCGCCTTCAAAACCCGATCAAAGCCAGCACGGGGGGCTGTTTCCTCAACGCAACAGATGGGGGGATAAACCAATTGTTAACCCTACATTTACCCCTCAAGGCCTATGGTAGACGGGCAAAATATGTTACTATCTAACATTCAAATATCCGAGATGGGGTCAGTTTATGTTCAGTTTTTCGGGGGCCCGGTGCCGAACAATTGCCGTTAAAAGCGCCGCCCTCTTGTTCGGTCTGCTGATCCTGTTTGGGGGCCTACGGCCTCAAGAAGCGCTTGCGGGCAATTCCAAATATGCCGCCATCGTCATTCATGCGGATACGGGCGATGTGTTGTTTGATAAATATTCCACCAAAAAGCGCTACCCGGCTTCCCTGACCAAAATGATGACCCTCTATATTTTGTTCGAGGAATTAGAAGCGGGCAATCTGACATTGGAGACCAAGCTGCGGGTTTCAGCCTTTGCCGCCGGACAGCCCCCCAGCAAACTTGGTGTGAAAGCTGGCTCTACCATCAGCGTGGAAAAAGCCATTGAAGCGCTGATCATTGATTCCTCAAACGACATCGCCGTTGTGGTGGCAGAAAAAATTTCCGGTTCCGAGCGCAATTTTGCCCGCCGCATGACCCGCGAAGCCCGCGCCATGGGCATGCGCAGAACCGTTTTCCGCAACGCCTCTGGGCTACCGGACCGGCGCCAATATACCACCGCCAAAGACCTCGCCATTCTCGCCAAACGCGTGATGCAGGACTTCCCCCAATATTATCCTTACTTTTCCCAGTCGAGTTTCACCTTTAATGGCAAGCGCCACCGCACCCATAATCGGGTAATCGCTAAACTGCCCGGCGCCACCGGGTTGAAAACCGGCTACACCCGCGCCTCCGGCTATAATCTTGCCACCGCAGCTGATCGTGATGGCGAAAGGCTGATTGGGATTGTGCTGGGGGGACGCTCCACCCGCACCCGTGATGCGCACATGATTTCAATCATGAACAAGGCCTACGCAACCATTCGCAAAAAGCCGCAAATGCTCGCCTCCTATCATCGCAATCCGCCCATTCCGCCATTAAAACCGACCACCCTCGCGGCGCTTGGGGGTAAATGGCCCCCTGAGAACACCACCACAGATACACCAACCTTGGCGGGTAATGCGGATATGAAAAAACAGATCGGCACCGCTCGCTTGGCCTTTGCAGACGGCGAAGAAGTTGATGGCCTCAACACGCAGGACGATATTGGTGTCTTGCTCAGCGACATGACTGAGGCTGAACGCCTCAACTATCAAAATCTCGCGGCGGCGCAATCACAAATAAAGGTAGCCCAGGGCGATACGGATTTTCGCCGTCCAGAACTTGCCTGGTCAATTCAAATCGGGGCTTATAAAGACCGCCAGCAAGCACAAACCTATCTTGATGACGCTACTACAATCGCCGATCCTTGGGTTGAAAATGGGCAAGAGACCATCACCCGGATTGAGCGAGACGGTCATGTCCTGCACCGCATACGCATCAATGCACTTACCGAGGGACAGGCCGATCAAGCCTGTGCGGCACTGTTGCAGTCCGGTCGTGAATGTCTGATCCTGCGAGACCGCGATATTTCTGACGGCTAATAGCCCTCACCATTTTTTTACATTGACCTGACCCGCTGACCTATGCAGCATCCTCATGCTTACGAGGAGGATGAACCATGGGTGATGCTATATTAGCGCTGGATCAAGGCACCACGTCGAGCCGGGCCATTGTGTTTGATCATCAGCGACGCCCGATCAGTCAAGCACAACAGGAATTTGAACAAATATTCCCCCAAGCCGGATGGGTTGAACATCGCGCCAATGCTATTTGGCAGTCCAGCCTAGTGACCGCCCGCGCCGCCTTGCAAAAGGCCGAAAGCGACGGCCACACTATCCGCGCCATCGGTATCACCAATCAACGTGAAACCACCTTGATCTGGGACCGTGACAGCGGCAAGGCCATTCATAATGCTCTGGTATGGCAAGACCGCCGCACCAGCGAATTTTGTCAACACCTCAAACAAGAAGGACAAGAAGACCTCATTCAGGACCGCACGGGCCTGTTGGCAGATCCCTATTTTTCCGCCAGTAAAATTGCCTGGATTCTCGATAATGTCCCCGATGCTCGACAAAGGGCTGAAGCTGGCAAGCTGGCCTTCGGCACCGTCGACAGTTTCTTACTGTGGCAGCTTACAGGCGGTAAAGTACATGCCACCGATGCCACCAATGCCAGCCGCACCAGCCTGTTCAACATTCACACCCAACAATGGGATGCTGAACTATGCCGCCTGTTTAAGGTGCCCATGACCCTATTGCCTGACGTCCAAGATTGTGCCGCGCAATTTGGGGAAAGTGACCCCTCCATTTTTGGTCGCCCGATCCCCATTCTCGGTATCGCCGGCGATCAACAGGCAGCCTCGATCGGTCAAGCCTGTTTCGAGAAAGGCGATGTTAAAAGCACCTATGGCACGGGCTGTTTTGTCCTCCTGAACACAGGCAACACCCCCATTCGCTCCACCAATAAATTATTGACCACCATACAATATCGGCTGGCGGGAAAAACGACCTATGCTCTCGAAGGGTCAATTTTTATCGCCGGGGCGGTGGTGCAATGGATGCGCGACGCGTTGAAAATCATCCCTTCCGCCAGCAGTACCGAACAATTGGCCCAAGACCTGGAGAATAATGGCGGGGTTTATTTTGTTCCCGCCTTTACCGGCCTTGGGGCCCCTTGGTGGGATAGTGACGCGCGGGGGGCTATCTATGGTCTGAGCCGTGGCACGGGCATTGCCGAGATCGTACGCGCCGGATTAGAATCCGTCTGCTATCAGACTTTCGATCTCATGGAGGCCATGCGCCGTGACGGGGCCAACCCCGCCTGTTTGCGCGTCGATGGCGGCATGACCGCCAATGACTGGGTGATGCAATTTCTCGCTGATTGCCTCGACAAACCGGTGGAGCGTCCACATGTGTTGGAAACCACTGCGCTCGGGGCCGCCACGCTGGCCGGTATGCAAGCGGGACTTTATCCCACCTCTGATGATTTGCGCGAGCAATGGGCGGCTGAACATCGCTTTAGCCCAACCATGGAACCTGCCGAACGCAATCGACTGCTTGATGGGTGGCATGACGCCGTAAAGCGCACCTTAAGCGATCACCACCGCGCCGACTGAGCCTTTCCCATCTAGATTCTTACCTTTACTAAATCCCCTTAGCAGGCCGCATGAACAGGCTCTGGTGGCGCGATATGTGAAACAGTCTTAAAATCGCCCTGCTGTCGGGCGCGATGCATATAGGCCAATGTATCCTTCTGGCACATATTCTATATGCGTGGTGCCTCTTCGCGAAAATCAGCCCTCCTTCTCACTCGGGATGATGTCAATTTCGCTAAAAACAGGGCGCTAGAAAAAGAGATAGAGCCTAGCCTCGATGGCAAGAGAGGCGAAACGCTCTAAAGGCTAAGACGGTTATTTGTCGGGACACCACCGCCCATGCGTGATGTGATTTTTTTAGGCTTTTTAGCAGCCGCCCTAGCACTGGCGGTGCGCTATCCGTTCACCGCTTTGATGAACTGGGCCTGGTTTACCCTCGCG
>JALWRV010000338.1 GCA_027080545.1 Parvularculaceae bacterium | reverse complement strand
TGAAATTGGCGGGTGCCTATATCAATAAAACCAGTGCGTTTATAAAAACCAAGCGCCCGTTCATTGCCTTCATACACCCCCAGCAATAACCGCCCGGCCCCGTTTCGTTTGGCATCCGCCTTGGCTGCCGCTAACAGCGCCTCACCAACGCCACACCCATAATAGGCGCGCAATAGATAGATGCGCTTCAACTCCACATCCCCCGGCGCAACCTCAACGGGCAAATCCGGCTCGGTGTTCAGCGCATAGCCAATCACCGCCCCAGTATTCTGGTTAATCGCCAACCATGCCTTAGCGCCATTTTCCAAATAGCGCTCATAGGCCTCCAACGAATGTTGGCGGCGAATATGCCCCAAAATATTTTCACCGGCGAGAATATCACTAAACGCATCAAGAAAAGTAGCACTGCCAATGACGCTCAAGGCAAATAGATCTCGCCTACCCGCTTCCTTGATAACCGCCTTACCGCCCTTAAGGGTCCGTCTATCACCCATTTGATTGCCCATTCGACACCCTTTCCTTGATGGCCATGCTTTCCTTGATGGTCATGCCCGTACGGCCACACTAATTCCCCCCCATATAACAAAACGACCGGAGCATAATCCGCTCCGGTCGTCTCGTCATCATAAAGTCAATAATGAAAGGGGTCTTACATAACGCCCAATTTCGTCACGGTTGCCATCGTCAAGCCACCAGTACCGAGATTATTACGGCGTTGGTAGGCTTCGACAGCCCGCATGGTGGAAGCACCAAGCACTCCATCCACGGCAAGGTTAAAGCCTTCTTTGTTCAAGGCTGCCTGCACTCGGCGGACAACATCCGGTGTGGTGTTGGTTTCGCACAAGATTTCACGCCAGACCAAACGTTCTTCCGAAATTTTCTTCTGTTTGGTCACCGTGCGATAGGTCGCCGGAATCGGGACCCGCTTGGTGGTTGCTGGCTTGACCAGCTTGCGCACTTTCACCGTGTCATATTTGGGTGGAATCGGCACCGAACGCGTGCTGGCCGGTGTTGCAATCACACGTTTTTTCACGGTTTTGGTCACCGCTGGAATGGTTTTTTCCACGGTGCGAGCAGGTTCTACCAGAACCTTTTTGGTGACCGTGCGATATTCAGGCGGCACCTCAACCAGGCACATAATTTCGCCTGTTGCAGTTTCGCGGGTATCGGTCACAGTACCACCGGCAAAAGCAGACCCCGCCGCGATCGGGCCAGACCCTTTTTTCCACGTCGTATAGCCTTCACGCACCAAAATACGTTCGGTTTTGGTGGTATATTTGGCTGGAATGGTGGTCAGCTCTGTGCGTGCCGGCTCCACGACAACGGTTTCCGTGATCTCTTTATAGGTTGCCGGAATGACTTCCAGACGCTCGCCACCTTCAGAAACCAGAACCCGCTCTTCAACCCACTCATATTGGGCCGGAATAACTTCCAAGCGCTCGGCCGCATCAGTATCCAGCACCTGCTCGGTCGTGGTCTGATATTTGGCCGGAATAAGAATGCGGGCATAACATTCACCAGGTTTTGCTGGTGGCAAATCCGCATTGCCCGACATAGAAGCACTTGAAGAAGAAGCGGATGATGACGAAGCAGACGCCATCGAACGCAGTTCAGAGTTTTGCGAACGCAATTGTGCGTTCTGTTTTTCTAATTCCGCCAATCGGGCGCGTTCAGCGTCCGACATGCTTGATGAGGAAGAGGTTGTCGTCGATGTCTCGGAAGATTTCGACATGTTAGCCAGCGGATTGCTTTCACAACCGGCTGCCAAAAGGGCCACTAAAGCTAGTGGCGCAATAGAATATTTCAATTTCATAATAGCGGTCTCCACGCCCCTTGTTAAATTAATCAAACGGCAACCGGGAACGATCCCCATCACCCATGGTGCAGGAATATGATTCCATCTCGTTTTGACCTGATTATGGGTCCCCGAAACCATATATCCCAACCTCGGCACTATGCGGATTGGTTAACATTCTGTCAACATTGGCAATCATACCCCTTTAATATATTGATATTATTGCTATTTAATCACGAACCCTCTTGCGAATCTGTGCTTGAAAACCAGCCCCAAGATGCCCAAAAGCCACAACTTTTGAATCATTCCAAAAAGCTGAACAAAATATGTTTATCAATCCATATCAACAACTTAACCCGATACTTGCTACTAGCCCACATCAATAGGCCAAAGCCATTGATAAAGGGGTGCTTTTGCGCGATATGCTCAGGGTCTCAAGCCACGCCCTCGGCCAGACCAACTCAACCAGCCCATCGGGAGACCTTATGACCAACCAACAAGAAGATTGTGATTTTTACCAACGCGTCCGCGACACCCTCACAACCATTGAAGCCGATGGGTTGACCAAGCGCGAAAGAGAAATCACCTCTCCTCAAGGCCCCCTCATCACCGTCGGCGGACAGAAGGTGCTGAACTTCTGTGCCAATAATTATCTCGGTCTCGCCGATCGACCAGAGTTGATTGAAGCCGCCCATCAAGCCTCACAACAATATGGTTTTGGCATGGCCTCTGTGCGCTTCATTTGCGGCACCCTTGACCTGCACCGACAATTGGAAAAGCGCCTCGCCAACTATCTTGGCTACCAAGATGCGATCCTGTTTGCCGCCTGCTTTGATGCCAATGGCGGCGTGTTCGAGCCGCTGCTTGGTCCGGAAGATGCCATCATCTCCGATGCGTTGAACCACGCTTCCATCATCGACGGGGTGCGCCTGTGCAAAGCCAAGCGTTTTCGCTTTGCCAATAATGATATGGAAGATCTCGAAACACAACTCAAAGCCGCCGACGCTCAAGGCGCACGCACCAAGCTGGTGGTCACAGACGGGGTCTTTTCCATGGATGGCTATCTCGCCCAACTGGACAAACTCACCCTGATTGCCAAAAAATATAACGCTCTGGTGATGGTCGATGATTGCCACGCTACGGGCTTCATGGGCGAAAAAGGCCGTGGCACCCCCAGCCATTTCGGGGTTACCGACAAGGTGGATATATTAACCGGCACTTTAGGCAAAGCGCTGGGCGGCGGCATGGGTGGCTTCATCTGCGCACGCCAAGAAGTCATAGACCTTTTGCGTCAGCGGGCGCGGCCCTATCTTTTTTCCAATGCGCTCACCCCCTCGCTTTGTGGGGCGGCCTTGGCGGCGATTGACCTTGCCGAACAAGGCGATGATTTGCGCCGGCAACTTTTCGCCAATGCCAAACAATTTCGCGCGGGCATGAGCGCCAATGGATTCGATCTTTTGGAAGGAGAACACCCAATTATCCCGGTAATGCTCTATGATGCCAAAAAAGCCCAACAGCTCGCCGCCCGCTTGATGGAATTGGGGGTTTATGTAACCGGGTTTTTCTACCCTGTGGTACCAAAAGGCAAAGCCCGCATCCGCACGCAAATGTGCGCCGCCCACACACCGGACCAAATTGATCAGGCCGTAGACGCCTTTGCCAAGGCCGGGAAAGAATTAGGAATAATCTAATCATGCAGATGAAAAGTCTCGCCAAGCTCAAACCCCAAGAAGGCATCTGGATGCGCGATCAAGAGCGCCCAGAAGTCGGCCCCATGGATGTGCTGATTAAAGTACACAAAACCGCCATTTGCGGCACGGATGTGCATATCTATAATTGGG
>JALWRV010000337.1 GCA_027080545.1 Parvularculaceae bacterium | reverse complement strand
TTGCCATACGCGCCGATCTGCGGGCACGCTCATATTTTCCACCAGAATAACGATATGGGGCGGGCGTGTGGTGCGGGTTGCTCTTTGCTTTGGATGTGTGGCGGCTTGCACCTCAGAAGAAGGCGTTACGCTTTTTATTGGTAAGGGTTGGGTAACCATTTATTTTCACACGCCATTAATCTTGTCCTTCTACCTTTTGCCCCAGTTTGGTTTCCATTCTCTAAACGAGAAAGAGATCACTTTGCCGCAATCGCTCAACATATCCGCTATGGTGCCACGGCCCGGCCTTTTGGCTCTGTTGATCTTGTTTTTGGGGCTGTTGATGTTAACAAATAAGGCGGCGCCAAATAGGGCAGATAGCAGTTCATCCGTAGACGGATATCATTTTGCAAAATAACAGATAGGCCTCAGACATGCCTATGTGGGATGGTGAGGGCCTATATGGGATGATGGAGGATAGTTTTAGTGAGAGCTAAAGTAAAAAGCCTATTCAGCCGGCTCTTCTTCTTGGGGGAAAGGCTCTGAAGCCACATGCATCAGCAAAAAGGCAGCCGCTGATAAAAGCGCGATTCCGGCCAAGGCCGCGCCGCTATTGCCTGCCCAATTGCCCAAAGCACAGGTGGCAATAATGACCAGATAAGGCATAAGTCGCGGGTCTTCAAACTTTAAACGATAGAGAAATAGCCCCACCGCGCCGATAAAAAGGCTTACAGCGCCAAGATCAAAAATCGATGTCATAAGAAGGCTCCCATAAAAACCCGTAATCTAGACCTTTGCATGGCAAGGTTAATTTGAAGTTTCTTGTTGCCAATAATGCGGGGGCGAGGGCCTTGTTTCATGGTTGGGGGGTGTATGGGGCAAATTCACCCCGGAAATAACGCAAAAATCCTTTGTAAAATTTGTCCATTTCGGTCAATTTGATACAAATTACCGAAAGCTTAATGGTAAACCTATGTCTGCTGCCTCCTCCGTCGAACAAAAATCAAAAATCTTCAAACCCATTGAGGGGTTGGGGATCGGGTTTTTATGTTGGAAAAACTATCAACCCTTTGGCGAAGTGCTCGACCAATATCGTGAAGCCGGCCTGTTGGACCTCGCCGCCGAAAAAATGATCTATTTTAATGGGTTGGATGAGGCGGCGCGCGCCTTCGCCCGTGATCAGCAAATTCCTTTTGACGGGTCTTCCGAGAATAGAGGCATTTTGGGGGGGTTTAAGGGGCTGGCAACGGCCATGGCCTCGGACTATCTGTTGCTTTTGGAAAATGATTTGCCGCTGATTGAAAATGCGGATGAGGTGCAGCGTCAATTGACCCAAGCGGTCGGGGCTTTGCGGCGTGGTGAAGTGCAAGTGTTTCGTATGCGCCATCGGCACTATCCGGGACAAAAATTTACCACGCTCGATAAATATCGCAAATATCATGGGGATGACCCCTTGGCTTCTTTGCGTCGGCGGTTGCGCCCGGGCAAAGCCAAAAGGCTGATCGGCACGGCGCTTTATGCAGAACAAGAGCCAGAGAAAAAATTTCCTGAAATCATTCCAACCGCAGAAGGCTGGTGGCGCGTATCGGCGGCCCATCTCCCCTGGACCAATCAATCAATTGTGGTGCGGCGAGACTTTTTCCTTGATGTGATTATTGCCTATGCGGAGGCGCATCCGTCACGGCGCTCGGTCAATGGTTTTCCCGATATTGAAAAAGAATGGAACAGCCCGAAATGGCGTAAATCAGGCTGGACGATTGGCGTCGGGCAGGGTCTATTCACTCATGAACGAAAATAGGAGACATCGTGGATCGAACAATCATCTGCATGAAATGGGGAACGCGCTACGGACCGGAATTTGTCAACCGGCTTTATGCGGCATCCAGACGCAATATTACCGGCGATTTCCGTTTCATCTGTTTTACGGATGATGGCACGGGGCTGGTGGAGGCGGTTGAAGTGCATCCATTGCCTCCCATCACTTTGCCGGAAGAATTTGCCTGGACCCCATGGCGTAAATTGTCGATCTGGCAATATCCATTGGCGGGTATGAAGGGCGATGTTATTTTTCTAGACCTTGATTTGGTCATCACCGGTTCCCTTGATGAGATGTTTTCCTATCAGCCAGGAGAATATTGCGTCATTGAAAATTGGACTCAAAAAGGTATGGGGGTCGGCAATACGTCAGCGTTTAAATTTCCGGTGGAAAAATATAAATCAATTTATGACCAGTTCGAGCAAGACCCCGAAAAAGTTTTGGCGGAAAACCGGATCGAACAACAATATATTTCGCGTTATATTGAATCGCAAAAATTCTGGCCATCGGCATGGTGTTTAAGTTTCAAACATAATTTGGTGCCGCCTTTTCCCCTAAATTGGATGAAGGCCCCAAGCCTGCCACCGGAGGCGCGTTTGGTTGCCTTTACGGGCAAGCCTGACCCTGATGAAGCGTTGGCGGGGGCATGGCCCGCGCCATGGTACAAGAAATGGTATAAGCATGTGCAACCCACAAAATGGGTAGGGGAGCATTGGCGCTAGGTATTTCCAGTTTTTAGCCCCGCCAGCGACAGGCTGAACCTTGGACGCGGTTTTGATTGGTGCGAGCCGACTGAATTAAGTTTTAGGGGCGGCGTTAAAGACAGTTAAAGGGCGCGGGCGCTGAAACTATCGCAATCTTCCATGCGACCACTGGCCAAGCCTCTATTAAACCAGGCCTTGCGCTGGGCCGATGTGCCATGGGTGAAGCTGTCTGGCATTGGGCGGCGGCCTGCTTGGCGTTGTAACGTATCATCACCAATTGCATTGGCGGCGGTTAGCGCTTCGTCCACATCGCCGGGCTCAAGCGAGCCAAAGGTTTTTTGCTCATGATAGGCCCACGCCCCAGCTAAACAATCCGCTTGTAATTCCATACGCACTTGCAGCCCATTGCGTTCAGCTTCTGACCGGCCTTGCTTGGCCTGTTGCACCTGCTCGGAAATGCCGGTCAGGGTTTGAATATGGTGGCCAACCTCATGGGCGATCACATAGGCTTGGGCAAAGTCGCCCGGGGCGCCAAAACGAGAAGACATTTCTTGAAAAAACTGCGTATCCAGATAGACCTCCCGGTCCGCCGGACAATAGAAGGGGCCAACGGCGGATGAGGCATAGCCGCAGCCAGTGGTGGTGCCCCCAGAAAATATATTCAAAGTCGGGATTTGATAGTTCATACCGCGCTTTTGAAATTCTTTGGTCCAGACATCTTCGGTGGACGCCAGTACAAAAGCGACAAATTGTTCGGTCTCGCTGGCGTTTTGATCAAGCCCGGCTTCGGTTTCTTGTCCGGCCGGAGCACCCGCGCCCCCCATGACCAGACTGATGGGATCAATACCCACAGCTCTGAGAGCAAAAAAAGCACCGACCAATACAACAATGGCCCCGATACCGAATTTGGCAAAAAGAAACCGTAATAGGGTGAACACCAGCCCGGCCCCGCCAGCGCCGCCTAGGGCCTGTCGCCCCCCTGATTTTTTCACAACATTGGTGCTTTGTCGTCTATTGCGCCAGCGCATAATAAACCCCCGAAAAGAATAATCCCAGCACGTTATAAGACCATTTTTCAGCTAGCCTGTCTATTGCAATCCGGCGTTTGTGCTGCTCAGGCAGCTGGTTTGCGGCGGAATAAATAAACAGCCGGCAATAATGTTATGGCAAGGCGGGCGCCGAGATCGGCCCAATATTGCCCGTCCATTGTCACTTCAGGCATGGCCGAGGTGTCAAACATCTGTGTCAACATCAGGCCGAAATTTGTCTCCCCCGTGGTTACAATGGTTTGTACAAAACCGATGGAAAAAATTATAAAATTATACCCGGTGTGAAAGCCCGCAGCAGGAATGACAGAGCCTTTGTTCAGCGAAATTGCCGCCAGCAACAGGCCAAGGGCACCGACGCCGAGCAAATTATAAAGGCTGATACCGGCGCTAGCACCCATAGTGTTGAAAAAATGGGGGGCCATAAACAAAAAGCTGGTGACGGCCACGCCCCAAAAAACACCATGGCGGGCCGATAGGGCGCTCATCAACCAACCGCGAAAGAAAATTTCTTCGGCCGGGGCTTGCAACATCAATAGCAGGAATAAAATACCAAACCCCAGATAAACGCCATTATTTTGAAGCGCTGTCCAATCTGCGGTATGATCGCTGGCTTCGACGCCGCCCACCAGCCCGCCAATATATTGGCTAGAGGCTGTGACAAGAGCGGCGAACACCATACCAGAGATCAACCAGCCCCAGAAGCCGCCCCCATAGAGAAATTTGTTGAGGCCGATCGTGGCCAGTGACCTTTTTTCAAAAGCGCCGGTTTTTAGAAAAGCCAACCCGATCATGCTACCAAAGCCCGCGATCACATAGCCCGGCATGAGATAGTTCATCATCTGACCGAGCGCTTCATCGTCTGGCTTGTTGCCGTCTCTGAAGCTCTCGGCCATATCCGGGTTTAAAAGCATCATAATGACCACGCCGATGACAGCGCCAATGGCGCCGATGACAAGAACAGACAGCACCATCAAGAAGGGGACTTGAAGAAAAGACCAGGGACCGCTGACCGGTTTAGCGGTGTCGGGTAGGGGGGCGTAAATATGGGCTTTGAAGGTCATTATGGCTCTCCTGAAGTGGGCGGCCTGTGGCTTTGAAATTATTTTCTAGGCTAGCTTCCTGTTTGGCCTGCACGAAACTCTTCGAGAAAGCGGCTTATCACCCCTTCCCATCGAGCCAGCCGCCCGGCTATGTGGTCCGGCGAAACCCCGCCGGTTAGATCAATAACAAAATCAATGCCCACCTGATTGGTGCGCTCCAAGACATAGGCGCGACCATCCAGCGAAGAATCATTAAAATCATTGACCACGCGAAAATCCCGTTCGGTGGCTTCGCGCCCCAAATCGAAATTGGCAAATAACATTAATTGCTGGCAGGCTTTCGGCGAACCCTCGCAGTCCATCGCCCGGACGATGAAGATAATATTGCCGGTAACCCCTTTGGCCACCGGATTACCACTATCCGCATCGGTGGACATGGTAACCTCAAACCCGGCATCGCTGAGCGCCGCTTCGATTTCGTCAGCCGTCATTCTATCGGCGATTTGGCTATCCGCGATTTGGGTGTGCGCCATGGCAAGTGTGGCAAGATTGATTCCAAACCCGACCCATAGAGCGGCCAAAAGACGCATCATGAATTTGTGATGACTAAAAACAAAAGAATTTTTCCCACTCAATGCCATAAGAATATCCCCATACAAGCATTTGCTAATATAACCCGGCCTTGCCTCAAAAGGCGCTATCATAAAGCACCCTAAAGCCCCTTTGAGATGGTAATGGCTCACCAGGTCCCCAATTGCCCCCAGTGTGCGATAAAATCCGTTGGCTGTCACCTGTCCATACCCCCTTGCCAAACAATTTGATGGGTATATTTACTTAAGCCTCAAATTGAGAGCGAGATAATATGGCGACCGCGCAGAAATCCACTAAATTTACCCAGCCCCTTTCCCCGCACCTGCAAATATGGCGCTGGACCATCACCATGGCCTCCTCGATCATCCACCGAGCGACCGGGGCCGCCCTTTATATGGGTAGCCTGCTGATAACCGCATGGCTGGCCGCTGCCGCTTATGGGGAGGGGCTTTATGCCCAGCTGACCCTCTGGCTCACGTCGCCTTTTGGGCGAATTATTCTGGTTGGTTTCACCTGGAGCGTGCTGTTTCACCTCGCCAATGGGGTGCGCCACCTGTTTTGGGATGCCGGGGTGGGGTTATCGCTGAAAACCGCCCGATTGACCGCATGGCTGGTGTTCTTGTTGGCGACATTGGGCACGGCGGCTCTGTGGTGGTTCGCGCTTACCCATGATGTCGCAGCGATGAGTGGGGGGGCGCATTGATGGCACAGGACAATGTTTCGATAAGCGCTCACAAAGGAACCGGCAGTTTTATTTTACAGCGCATTACCGCGTTGCTGCTCATTCCGCTGATCATCTGGTTGCTCTATGGTTTGGTCACCCATATTGGTGGTGATCGGGCGGTGGTTTATGCGTGGCTGGCTGATATGCGCACCGTCTTGCCCATGGGGGCGTTATTGCTGGCGATGTTCGCCCATATGCGAATTGGTATGCAGGAAATAATTGATGATTATATCCACACGCCGGATTTGCGTTCGATGCTTTCTTTTCTCAATTCATTCTTTTGCGTCCTTGTTGGCGGTATCGCCTTTTGGTCGCTTCTGTCTATTACATTCACCGCTTAAACAACGGGACATGGTCTCGTCTTTTAAGACCTAAAGGAATATCAAATGGGTGCGGCTTACGAAATAATTGACCATGATTATGATGTGCTGGTGGTCGGCGCTGGCGGCGCTGGCTTGCGGGCAACATTGGGCGCAGCACAGGCGGGGTTGAAAACGGCCTGTGTGACCAAGGTTTTTCCCACCCGCTCCCATACGGTGGCCGCCCAAGGGGGGATTTCAGCGTCCCTTGGCAATATGGGCGAAGATGATTGGCGCTGGCACATGTATGACACGGTCAAAGGGTCAGACTGGCTGGGCGATCAAGATGCTATCGAATATTTGTGCCGGGAAGCGCCGCAAGCGGTTTATGAGTTGGAACATTGGGGTGTGCCTTTTTCGCGCACCGAAGAGGGCAAAATTTATCAGCGCGCTTTTGGCGGCATGACCCGTGATTTTGGTAAAGGCCCCGTGCAACGCACCTGTGCGGCGGCTGACCGCACCGGCCACGCTATTTTGCACACGCTGTATGGCCAAGCGGTGCGGCAAAATGCTGAATTTTTTATCGAATATTTTGCCCTTGATTTGATCATGGATCAGGGTGTTTGCAAAGGGTTGATGGCGTGGAAGCTGGATGATGGGTCGATCCATCGCTTTCGCGCCAAAATGGTAATCCTTGCCACTGGCGGCTATGGGCGGACCTATTTTTCCTGTACTTCGGCCCATACCTGCACTGGCGATGGCAATGCTATGGTGTTGCGGGCCGGACTGCCCTTGCAGGATATGGAATTTGTGCAATTCCACCCCACCGGCATTTATGGGGCGGGATGCCTGATTACGGAAGGCGCGCGCGGCGAAGGGGGCTATTTGACCAATTCCGAAGGCGAGCGTTTTATGGAACGCTATGCGCCAAGCGCTAAAGATTTGGCCTCGCGTGATGTGGTGTCGCGGGCGATGACGATTGAAATTCGCGAAGGGCGCGGCGTTGGTCCGAACAAGGATCATATCTATTTGAACCTGAATCATATTCCCGCGGCAACGCTGGCCGAACGCTTGCCCGGCATTTCCGACACGGCCCGCATTTTTTCCGGTGTAGATGTTACCAAAGAACCGATCCCGGTCATCCCTACGGCCCACTATAATATGGGTGGTATTCCCACCAATTATCACGGACAGGTTTTAACCTTAGGCAGCGATGGGGCTGAACAAGTCGTGCCCGGCCTTATGGCCATTGGTGAGGCGGCCTGTGTTTCGGTGCATGGGGCCAATCGTTTGGGGTCAAACTCATTGATTGATCTGGTGGTGTTTGGCCGTGCGGCCGGTTTGCATTGCGCCGAAGCCGTTAAGCCGCAAGAGGCGATGCCAGACTTGCCAAAAGATGCCGGTGACAAGGCCCTTGAGCGGCTTGATCGCTATCGCTATGCCAAAGGCGACCAACCAACCGCCAGCTTGCGCCTTGAAATGCAAAAAGTCATGCAAAGCAATTGTGCGGTGTTCCGCACAGGCGAGGTCCTCACCGAGGGTCAACATTTATTGCAAACGGTTTATGACAAGGCTTCGCATATCGGGGTAAGCGATCGCACCATGGTTTGGAATACGGATCTGGTAGAAACACTGGAGTTTGATAATCTTATTGCGCAGGCCTTTGTTACAATTCACGGCGCGGTAAATCGCGAGGAAAGCCGTGGCGCCCATGCTCGCGAAGATTTCGCCAAGCGCAATGATGATGAATGGATGAAACATACTCTTGCTTGGTTTGATAAGGGCAAAGTATCTCTCAACTATCGCCCGGTTCACACATGGACCATGTCAAATGATATTGCCTATATCGAGCCAAAAGAACGGGTCTATTAACGCCCCTCATTAAGCGGAAAAAAATATGGTCGAGCTAACACTTCCCAAAAATTCCAAAATTTCCCGCAAAGGAAAAAATTTCCCGGCCGCGAAGGGGGCTAAAAACCTGCGCACGGTAAAAATTTATCGCTTTGACCCAGAAGCACCGGAAAACCCCCGCGTCGATAGCTATCGTGTGGATATGACCGGCGTATCCATGGTGTTGGATGTGTTGATTAAAATAAAAAATGAAATTGACCCAACGCTCACCTTCCGGCGTTCTTGCCGCGAAGGAGTATGTGGCTCCTGCGCCATGAATATTAATGGGGCCAATACACTTGCCTGCACCAAGGGTATGGATGAGTTGGGCAAGGGCGATTTGCACATCTATCCGTTGCCCCATCAGCCGGTGGTCAAGGATTTGGTCACGGATTTAAGTAATTTTTATAAGCAACATGCCGCCGTTGCGCCGTTTTTGCAGGCCAATGAGACACCGGAAAAAGAACATTTGCAAAGCCATGATGATCGCGAAAAGCTTGATGGCTTATATGAGTGTATTTTATGTGCTTCTTGTTCGACCTCTTGTCCCTCCTATTGGTGGAACGGGGATCGCGGCGAAGAGGGGGAAATCAAGGACGAATATTTGGGGCCTGCGGCGCTGCTCCAGGCCTATCGTTGGCTACAGGATAGCCGCGACGATGCCCGCAAGGCACGGCTTGATTATTTGGAAGATAATTTCAGGCTTTACCGTTGCCACACCATTATGAACTGCACGCAAGTTTGCCCCAAAGGCTTGAACCCGGCTGAAGCCATCGCGGGCATCAAGCGGATGATGGTAGAGCGCGGCTAGGTGGATTGAGGCTGTGGGCCGCTAGATAAATAGATTATGCGCGGACAATCTGCGTTTGGCTGGTTTGGGACTTGCTTTTGTTTTTTGCTTGTCTGCCGCGTGATCTTCATCAAAAGCAATTTGCAATTTGTTCCATAGAGCATGGGTTGGGTTGAGGCGACTGGTGCGGGTGACATCTGCGAGCCGTTCGGTTTTTGCGGGCGCGGAGGTGCGGCGTCTTGGGTTTGCGACGCGGGTTGTTTTGGTTTTTTTTCTAACAATTGCCATGGGCCCCAATCCTTTCATGGTCGGTTAAAATGATCCCCTCGCTGTCATGCGAGCGCGTTTCCAGTGAAGTGCTGTGATGGCAGAAATGTTTTGCGCGGCTCGCCATTTTTTGCGGTGATGGGCTTTGCGGTGATGGGGGCGCGGCTGTTTTGATTTTGTCGTTTCTTTTTGCGTTCGGCTTTCAAGCGTAGGGCGACTAGGAAGAAAGCAACCATCATCAAGGCCCAGCTGGCTGGCTCTGGTGTCGGGGCGACAAAATTGACAGACAAGTCCGCCGCATCCAGCTGTAAATTGCCGCCGGAGATGTTTTGGATGATGAAAATGTCACACCCGCCGAGGCTGGTGCAAAAATTGTTCAGCACATTGGAATTGATTTGTACCAACCCGTTGACCACTTGCAGGGTGATATAGTTGAGGGCGGAGAACCACCCATTATTGTTGGATGTGCCAACATAGAAACGAATGGTGCCGGTGCCGGTGAGGCCCAGAAACTGCATGCTGGTGTCGGTGTTGGTGAAGCTGGTATCGGTTTGAAAGGCGAGCCAACCGCCATTGCTTAGACTTGCGGCCGCGCCGTCGGGGGTGCCTAGGGCATCGGTGGGGTTGGTGGTATTGGGCCAGCCGAAATCGGCCCCATTGGCATAGATGGTGGTGGCTGCATTAGCGCCGCTGACAGGCACAAGGAACAGTCCGGCCATGAGCGCACAGAGCCCGATCAAAGGCTTGATTCCGAAGATTGATTTTCTTGTTTTCTGCATCGGTTTTCTCGAAGGTTTTCTCAAATCTGCCCATTCCAATGCCGACGAGAGCCCCCGCCAACGCCCCTTTTTAGAAAATCTCTCTAAAGGCCCGTTTAAGTGGATTGATAAAATTGCATCTATTTCGTGAGTTTTGTGCGCTTCCGCATGTTTTTTTCAGCCCTTGCCCTAATGGTAGAAGGGCTATTATTTTTATAATAATAGAAATATATGATATTTCTGATTTGGGGCTATGGTGATTAAGCGATTTTTGGGTGAGTGAAATTGTGCCTACTGAAAATAAGGCTTGATAATTTTTTATTATTCTATATCACTAGAATTATGGAATTAAATAATGCCGCCGCTCGCTTTGCCGCCCTCGCCCAGCCCAGCCGCTTGGCTATTTTGCGCAGCCTGATTAAGGCTGGGACCCATGGTTGCACCCCAAGCCAACTTTCGACCAATCTCGCTATTCCGGCCTCGACCCTGTCTTTTCATCTGAAAGAGCTTCAGCAGGCGGGGCTGGTGCAGGGCCTGAAACAGGGGCGCTCGATCAGCTATCTGGCTGATTATGGGGGCTTGCGGGGGCTTATCCAATTTTTGCTTACCGATTGCTGTCAGGGGGATCCGCGCCTGTGCGGGACCTATGTGGTCAAGGGGCCCGCGGCTTTGCCGCCAAAAGCATCTGCGGCTTTGTCAACAGAATCAAAAGGAGGGTGATCCCATGAAGCGCTTGCATATCCATCTAAAAGTAAAAGACATTGCCGAATCGACGGCCTTTTATGAAGCCCTGTTCGGGCAGGCGCCAACCATCGCCAAGCCGGACTATGCCAAATGGTTGCTCGACGACCCTCAAGCCCATATCGCCATTTCAACCCATGGGGGAGAGCCGGGTCTGGACCATGTGGGGATCGCTATGGATGGGGCGGGCCTGCAAGCCTATCGCCAGCGCCTTGATGGCTTAAAGGCCCCCCTATTGGAAGAAGAAGAAACCGTCTGTTGCTACGCCAAAAGCAATAAAATATGGGCGCGTGACCCTCAAGGTGCCTTGTGGGAATTGTTTGATAGCTATGATCAAGCAGCAGATTATGGGGCGGAACCTGATCGGTCTCTGCGTGATCTGCCCTCGCCTTGAGGCATGATCCTCCCCGCAAGGTGTTGCCAACCTCTGTTTCGCGCGGCACCCAGCGCCCGGGGATAGCTTTTCGCCTTTGCTTCGTCTAAACAGCCTCCCCTATGAGTGAGAAGCTAAAACCCAGCGCCGAGGGCCGCAAAAAACTGCACATCCAAACATGGGGCTGTCAGATGAATGTCTATGACAGTCAACGCATGGTGGGGTTGTTGCGCCCCCTTGGCTATGAGGTTGCCGACAATCCGGATGAGGCGGATCTGGTTATTCTCAACACATGCCACATTCGTGAAAAGGCAGCTGAAAAAGTCTATTCGGCTTTGGGGCGCCTGAATAAACATAAAAAGGCCCGCCAACAGGCTGGTAATGATATGTGCATTGCGGTTGCCGGTTGCGTGGCTCAGGCCGAAGGGGCGGAAATAATGGCGCGGGCGCCGCAGGTTGATCTCGTATTCGGGCCACAATCCTATCACAAACTGCCAGAAATGATCGCCAAAGCCGCTCGCCAAACCGGCGATATTCTGGAAACCGAGTTCGATGTGGTGGAGAAATTTGATGTGCTCGCCACCCCCCGCAATATTGATGGCTATGCGGCATTTGTTACCATCCAAGAGGGCTGCGATAAATTTTGCACCTTTTGTGTCGTGCCCTATACGCGCGGGGCCGAGGTTTCGCGGCCGGTTGATCAGATTAGCGCGGAAGTGCGCTCATTGGTTATGCAAGGGGTGCGCGAGGTCACGCTTTTAGGACAAAATGTCAACGCCTATCAGGGGGCGGCCCCGTCAGGGGCGCCAACAGAGTCTTTTGGTCTTGGGGCGCTCATTCGGCATTTGGCAAAAATTGATGGGCTGGAGCGCATTCGCTTTACCACCTCTCACCCCCGAGATATGGATGATGATCTGATAGCCGCTATCGGTGAAGAAAAAAAACTCATGCCCTATCTGCATTTGCCGGTGCAATCTGGCAGCGACAAAATTTTGAAAGCCATGAATCGAGGCCACCGTGCTGAAGATTATGTGCGCTTGGTTGAAAAAATAAGGGCGGTGCGTCCGGACTTGGCCTTGTCAGGGGATTTTATTGTCGGCTTCCCGGGAGAAGATGAACAGGCCTTTGAAGAGACCATGGCGCTTATCCGAGAGGTTGATTATGCCTCGGCCTTTAGTTTCAAATATTCGCGCCGCCCCGGCACGCCAGGGGCAAGCATGACAAAGCAAATTTCAGAAACAGAAAAAAGCGATCGATTGCAGGCGCTGCAAACCTTGTTGGAAACGCAAAAACAAAATTTCAATGCCTCATGTGTGGGTAAGGTTTTGCCGATTCTGCTTGAAAGCCCGGGCCGTGTTGCCGGTCAGGTAAATGGCCGCTCCCCCTATTTGCAGGCGGTGCATTTAGAAGCACCGGAAAACTTAATTGGTGAAATAGTCTCGGTACGGATTATTGAGAAAAAATCTAACTCTCTTACAGGTCTGTTGAAGAGTTCTCCAAGCCCTTGATGGGTTCTTGAATTGTTACTGTCTAAAAGGAAATTTTATGCGTGCCATCATTTTGATTTTTCTATTTTCGTTCTTGCTCGGATGCAATGAGGGGACGCGTGGAACAGAAATGGAAAAAACAGATGTGCAGGAAAGGGCCGTACACGAAAAGGGCGCACAGGAAAAGGGCGCGCAGGGGGATGATGCTCAGGAGAATAGCGCCACGCCCATTCTCATAGGCGAGACCTATGTGATCATGTCGAAAACATATCAGGGCCCAAGGCGCCTTTCGGTGCGTTTGCCAGCGCGGTATGAAAGCGAGCCGGACAAAAAATTTCCCATTGTCTATCTTCTTGACGGCGGTCCCGAGCAGGATTTTCCCCATATTGCCGGTATCCAGCAATCCTTGGATTTGAATTGGACAACAGAGCCATTCATTTTGGTGGGGGTGGAAAGTGTAGATCGTTATTTTGAACTAACCCCGCCGGTCGATGATCCGCGCTATGATGCGCTTTTTGAAAAGCGTGGTGGGGCCGACCAATTTAGATCTTTTCTTGAGGATGAAGTTATCCCGTGGGTTGAGGACCATTATCGAAGTAATGGTGAGCGGGTGGTAATGGGAGAAAGTCTAGCGGGGCTTTTCGTGGTGGAAACCTTGTTGGCGCGCCCAACCCTGTTCGACAAATATGCGGCCATCAGCCCCAGCCTATGGTGGGATGATCTGGCCATCGCAAAAGGGGCGGCTTCTCATTTGGCGTCTTTTCCAACCGGTGAGCGGATGCTCTATCTGACCATCGCCAATGAGGGCTGGAAAATGCAACAGGGTATGGATTTATTCCTATCGACTTTGGACGCGCATAGTCCCGAAGGGCTGGCTTGGGTTTTTTATGATCGGGCCAGCGAGGAGCATCATGGCTCGATCTATCATGTGGCGGCCATGGATGCGTTGCGCTATTTTTTTCCCGTGGCTGAACGCACCGGCGCCCCATCGGATGCTTTTTATCTTTTTTCCGACGGCCAAGCCCCAGCGCTCAGCCCAGAAGCGCAAGAAAATGTGAAACAGGCATGCACAGTGGACACAGCCATACCCACGGATCTTGCAACCATCCGGCAGGACCCGGCCCAATGGCGCGGCATTTGCGTTTTGGTTAAGTTGGGGCCGAAGCCGACCTTGAGCAGTGGGAATTCATCTAAATGACCGGTCATACCGAGTTGGCCGAACTGGCCATACCGATAGAGGAAATGGGGTGGTTGCGGGCTTTGTGCGGGCCACACCATGCCTTTGTCCAGAAAATCGAAAGCCTGACCGAGACGCGTATCGATAGCACGGATGATGGCTTTCGCATCCAAGGGGGCCAAGAAGGGGTTGCTTGGGCAGGGCGCGCCATAGATGATTTGTTGGTGCGGTTGAAAGCAGGGCATAATCTTGCCATGGGGGATGTTG
>JALWRV010000336.1 GCA_027080545.1 Parvularculaceae bacterium | reverse complement strand
ACCGTAAAATCGGGCCATGGCTTTATTCGGTTTTTACATTGCCTCTAAAGCGTTTCAAATATGGGGGCGCCTCGCTTTGATCTCCATCAAGTCATGGAAATTTGCCCATAATCTCGTTCACAATAGCGTGTGTGAGAAGCGGGGTCTCGCGCCATCTGCCTTATCGATCCATGCTTCCGATCATCGCTCGGTGCGACATTCTCCTATCCAAATTATTGAATATATTGCATAAAGACAGGATGGTCAGATCGGTAAAAACATATGCCCCCCTGTTTCGCATAGACGCACAAAGCGCTCTTTCTCTGCAAGAGCAAATCCGGCGGCGGGTCATTGCTGCAATCGCTGCCAATATTTTTCCCCCCGGTCACAAGCTGCCATCCTCGCGCACATTGGCAAAAGATTTGGGCCTGTCACGCAATACGGTTTTTCTAGCCTATCAATCGCTGATTGCCGATGGCCATTTGGAAACTCGAGAACGCTCCGGCGTTTTTGTCACCCGTACCGGTTTTCAGGCCCCCAGACATAAATTTCGCGTGGCGGGCAGCAATGATAAAAACCAGGCGCCTGAAAATAGCGTCTCTCAGGCCTCACGATTTTTGCGCCGAGAAATTTCTCCCCATGCGGGCTATCAATGTCCTCCCGATTGGCAAAAATATAAATATCCGTTCATCGAAGGGCGCTATGATAAATCGCTGTTTCCGATTACCGGGTGGCGCGAGGCTAGCCGTCTGGCGTTAGGGGTAAGCGAAGTCGAGCAATGGTCGCTGGACAATGGCGAGGTGGATGACGCCGCCCTTATCGAAGAAATACGCACCAAGCTCTTGCCCCGCCGTGGCATCACCGCCCGGGCGGATGAATTGCTCATCACCGTAGGCGAACAGCAGGCGCTTTTTCTAGCGGCCCATCTTTTCGTGCAAAAGAAAACCCGTGTGGCGGTTGAAGAGCCATGCCCGCTGGGCTTTCGTCAATTGCTGCAAATGCGCAAAGGCACGTTGCATCATCAAATCGTCGACGACAATGGTATTGTGGTGGATGACCAGCTTGATGCCTGCGATCTGGTTTGCGTGTCGCCATCCCGTCAGCGCCCAACCGGTGTCACCCTCTCCATGGCGCGGCGTACGGCCTTGTTGGAAAAAGCCGAACAACAAGATTTTCTTATATTAGAAGATGATTTCGAATGTGAGATGAACTATCTCGATGATGCTTTGCCAGCGCTCTATTCGTTGGATCGTCAACGACGGGTTATTTATGTGGCCAGCCTTTCAAAAGTGTTGGCGCCGGGTGTGCGGCTTGGTTTCATGGTGGCCCCGGCAGACGTCATCGTGCGAGCGCGAAAATTGCGTGATCTCACCACCCGCCGCCCATCCCCCAATAATCAACGGGCGGCCGCATTTTTTCTCGCCCTTGGTCATTATGACACCATGCTGCGGCGATTGAGCGAAGTATTTGAAGAACGGCTCATCGCCCTGCGCGATGCGCTCAACCATTATCGCCCGGCTTCCATTGCCATCGCCCCGGTAAAGGGCGGTACCACCTATTGGGTGAGGGGGCCGGATAATCTTGATGTCAGCCTGTTGGTGCGCGCCGCCGAGGCTGAAGGTATTTTAATCGAGCCCGCTGATGATTGGTTCGCCTTGCCCGATGGTCCTAAAAACATGTTTCGCCTCGGGGTCACGAGCCTGCCGGTAAATGCCATCCGCGACGGCATTGCCCGACTTTCTCAGGTGATCAAATCTCTGGGCGCGCCGGGGCAGCCCCCATCGGGCAAGGGGGCACTTCCTTGGCTGGATGCAGCGGCCCTCAAACAGCGCATGTCAGGCCTGACCCTGCTCAATAAAACCGTCTATGGGGATCCATGCACCATTATATTGCACCCCGATGGGCGCATGACCGGTCGCTCCGGCTATGCGGGTGAAGAGCAGGACGAGGGCAAATGGTGGATTGAAGAAGATAAATGGGTGCGCCAATGGCGCGATTGGGCCTTTGGGGAAGTAATGAAGTTTCATGTTCATATTCAAGGAGATACCCTATTGTGGCTCAATCATGAGGGGCACGAGGTTGACCGGGCCATCATCAGCCATTCAGCCTATAATTGGCCCCATATAAAACCCTAAACTGGCCCTAAGACGGGTTTGAGCCCCATGCCCATAATGGAGGCGAAAAGGGGTTCGTCTATGGCACATTTAGGAATTGCCTCCATTCAACTTGCCGGTGGTAAATCCGACAATTTGGGTTTGCTGGTCCGCGAGATTGAGACCATCACCAAGGCCTATCCGTGGATAGACATGATCTGTGTGGGTGAGCTAGCAATTTGCGGTGTCGGGCTAGACAATGCCGAACCGGCAGGCAACCCCACCGAGCTTTTATTGCAAGAACTGGCCCGAGAAAAAAATATTTGGATCATTCCCGGTTCCCTTCATGAGCAGCGCGGTGACAAAATTTATAATACATGCCCGGTGATAAACCCCAATGGGGAAATCATCGCCCGCTATGACAAAATGTTTCCCTTCTTGCCCTATGAAAAAAATGTAGAACCGGGGTCGAACTATGTGGTGTTCGACGTGCCGGGGGCAGGGCGCATCGGCATCGCCATTTGCTATGATATTTGGTTTCCGGAAGCCATGCGCACCCTAGCGGCCATGGGCGCCGAGGTGATTATAGCCCCGACCATGACCAACACCATTGATCGGGACGTGGAACTATCCATCGCTCGGGCGAATGCGGCAATCAATCAATGCTATTTCCTAGCGGTCAATTGCGCTGGCGAGCAGGGCAATGGCCGATCAGTTTTTTATGGACCGGGGGGGGACCTTCTACATCAATCAGGCCATGGCCGCGAACTTGTCTTGATTGATGTGGATTTTGAAAAAGTGCGTAATGACCGGGCCAGAGGGTGGCACGGTTTGGGGCAGGTGATGAAAAGTTTTCGCGACACCAACGTGTCCTTTCCTTTTCATGCCGATGCAGAAAAACGCAAAGCCGCGCTGGCCAATCTTGGACCGCTTGAAATGATCGAAGGGGAGAAGCGCGAACCAGAACAGGCGCGGCCAAAACTGCAAGTAATCGAATAAGTCAAAACGGATAGGAGTATGAGATGAACAGAGTAGACGACGCAAAACGGCGACCCGAAGCCATGATTAGCTTGATGTTGGGGGCAAGTTTGATCGCCATGACCAGCTATGGCGGGGCCATGGCCCAAGAAGCAGACACTGAGAGTAGTGCGGATGTGAGCGACGAAATCGTCGTGACCGCCACGCGGCGCGAAGAATCCGTATCTGATGTGCCCTATAATATTTCAGCCGTCAGCGGTGCCGATATTGAAAAAGCCAATATGCTGGATGATGCGGAACTGTTGCGCTCCATTCCGGGTATTAGCACCATTGATCGCGGTGTGCGCAATTCAGGCACCATCAATGCGGCGCGCATTCGCGGTATCACCGTAGACAGCAGCGCCTTGGGGGATTTTGCGGTCTCGTCGGTGGCTTCCGTTTCCACCTATATCAATGACACGCCGATTTTTGCCAATTTCACCTTGCGCGATTTAGAGCGGGTGGAGGTGTTGCGCGGGCCCCAAGGCACGCTCTACGGTTCCGGTTCGCTCGGCGGCACGGTGCGCTATATCACCCGTGATCCGGTAATCGGCGAAAGCGG
>JALWRV010000335.1 GCA_027080545.1 Parvularculaceae bacterium | reverse complement strand
AACCGAAACGCCATGGCGCAGCCAAGCGCCACCGCTTCCCCATGAAATAAATTATCGCCATAGCCATTGACCATCTCCAGCCCGTGGCCAAAGCTATGACCTAGATTGAGCAAGGCACGTTGTCCACGTTCGTGCTCATCTTGGGCAATGATCGCCGCCTTGGCTTTGCAAGCGGTCTCAATGGCATGGCTGACCGCGTTTGGCTCAAGGGCCAATATGTCTGATCCCTGTTCCTCCAGCCAATGGAAAAAGTCTCGATCCCCAATCAGGGCCATTTTGACGATTTCTCCATAGCCAGCCCGCAGATGGCGTGGCGGCAAGGTCGTCAATAGGTTTGGGTCGATGATGACCATTTGTGGTTGATAAAAACTGCCGATCAGATTTTTGCCCTGAGGGCTGTTAATACCGGTTTTGCCCCCAACGGAACTATCTACTTGCGCCAGCAGGCTGGTGGGGATTTGAATGAAACGACATCCGCGTCGCAAAATCGAGGCGGCAAAGCCGGTAAGGTCTCCCACAACCCCGCCCCCCAGGGCGATGATCACATCATCCCGCTCAATCTGTGCGGCTAATAATTGTTCAATTATATGGCTGAGGGTAGCAAAATCCTTGCTGGTTTCTCCGGGCTTGATGCTTATCAGCTCTGCGGCAATATTTTCGCGCGCGAGCGCGTCTTGTAAACATTTTCCATATAAGGGGGCGACGTTGTTATCGCTGATGATGGCGGTTTTTTTGCGCGATAAGAGGGGGGCAATAAGTTGACCCGCCTGTGCCAAGGCATCCGGGGCGATATGTACCGGATAGGCGCGATCTCCCAATTCAACGGTAAATCCTTTAGCGTGGGTCATCGGGCTCATCATGCTCTTGTTGGCTGGGGGGCTGATTGGGGGGTTGGTGATCAAAATTTTCCATAAGGTCAAGAATGGCGGTGACAACCTGATGGTGCGGCCCGGAGACACTATCTACGGTAATATGCGCCTGTGCGTAAAGGGGATCACGCTCGGCGGATAGTTTGCGCAAAATTTCAATTCGATTACCGTCTCGCAACAGAGGTCTTGTATCGCGTCTAGCGGTGCGGGCGGCCAATATATCGATTTCAGCGCGCAGCCAGATGGTCAATCCTTTTTGCAGCAAGATGGCCCGGGTTTGCGGGTGCACAAAGGCCCCGCCGCCGGTTGCCAATACATGGATATCTTCCTCTCCGATCAAGCGCTCGATAACGCGCCGCTCGCCATCACGGAACGATTGCTCGCCAAAACTTTCAAATATGTCGGAGACATTCAGCCCCGCCGCCCGCTCGATTTCTTTATCCGCATCGAAAAAAGGGACCCCCAGCGCATAGGATAGGCGCCGTCCAATGGTGGTTTTGCCAGACCCCATCATTCCCACCAAAATGATGGGACGACGCAAGCATTTGGCCAGATGGGCATGAGAAGGCGGCTTGTCCATGGTCTAGGGGTTAGCCTAATCGGCTGATTTATTAAAGATATAAGCCGTGTATAACCCTTATTCGCCGCATTTGTGCCTATTTCGGTGACGCGAAATTCACATTGATGTCGCTTTTCAATGCTATAGGAACAGCGTAAAATGGCCCAAAGAGCGGTCTTTATGTGCCGGTGTCACCTCTGGGAGGCTGAAAGGGCATCGGGGCGCTGGCTATTGGCAGGAGTGATTTTCAGTGCGATTTACCCTTTTTCTGGTCGTGTTCTTCGCGCTCATGGTCATTTTATTGTATGTATTAGGGGACCGGCTGCAGCCGGAAACCCGACAAATCCATCAGGAGATAGAGTTGAATGGCCAATCCTAGTTACATTCCCCAGACCCGGGTAATTGATCCGGGGACAAAGGGGAGAGCCGGTTTTATCCTGCTGGTATTGCTATGCGGGGCAATGTTGGTTTTGTTCGGCCCGCTTGGCGGGGCCGCACGGGCGCAAACGCCCATTCCGGTAGAGACGGAAGATTTCGGTCTCGACAGCTTTGCTTTGGGCAGTTTGACCAAAGCGGAAGGGGCCTTGCCGCGAGATTTATGGGTTGGGGCCAATGCCAGCGATGTGGGTTATTTGCTGGGCACCCTGCCAACGCGTTTGGATCATCCCATCCACACCCAAGCCTATCAGCGCTTACTCTTGTCGCCGGGATCGGCCCCCATAGGGGCTGATAATGCCCTAACAGGCAAGAAATTGATGCTATTGGCCAAAGTCGGTTTTTATCGTGAGGCTGCAGATCTCGCCACACTTGTGGGTAATCTGGATCGCGAACCGGCGCTGGCCCAAGCGGTTGCCTATGGGGCTATGCTTGACGGGGATATGGTTTCGGCCTGTCAGCGCGGGGAAACGTTACAAGTTGGGCGCAATGAACCCTTTTGGCTAAAGCTGCGCCTATTATGTTATAGTGCCGCTGGGGAAAGTGCGGCGGCGGACTTGACCTTCGGCCTTTTGCAAGATGCAACCCGTCTTGGCGATGCGGATATTCAGCTTTTCAACAGCGTGATTACCGGGCAAAAGCCGCGCAAAAAAATAAGGCCGGTGGATGGGTTCCATTATGCGGCGATCCGGCAATTAGCCTTGCCGATCAAGCGCGAGATGTTGAGTGAGGCCGAAGGGGCAGTATGGACAGCCTTGGCCCGCGAGCAACAAGCGCCCCCCAATATACGAGCGGCGGCGGCTGTGCGTATGAGCAGCCATAATGTGATCGCACCGGAAGAATTGGGACGTATTTTTTCCAGTTTTGATTTTAAAACCGAACAATTGGCAGGCGCTCAGGCGGCACGCGCACGGGATCCGCAAAATCCCCTGTTGGACGCCATGGTCTATCAAGCGGCTGAGCTTGCCATGGGCGGCAGTGGTTTTGATCGCCAAACCTTGGTGGGCGAAACCTTGCGCCACACCACCAACCCCTATCGCTTTCAAATATTGGCCCGGCTTTATCATCCTATGGTTGAGCAATTTGCTGTGGTGCAAAACTATGCCCCTTATGCGGATCAATTCGCATTGGTTGGGCTGGTGAGTCACGATACGGCTTTGATGGACCGCTGGGTTAGCGCCTTGGTCTTGGACCAAACCCAACCGCAAGCCAATGAAAGTGCTGTTCAAATTTTGCGCTTGCTGGCGTTCAAGGACCAAGAAGCGGCAACCGCCATGGCGGCGCGAAACGGGCTGCCTCTTTTAGCGGCTGAGACCGTGCCTGCCGGGGGGGCGTTTCCAACCTTACCAGCAGGAACGGCCAGCCTGCCAAAATTGGTCGATATTGCCATTAATGCAGCAACTGCCTCCAAAGGGGTTGATGGTTTACTGGCCTTGTCGGCCATGGGCATGGATGCGGCGGGCGAACTTGCGGAAATTCGTGATGTAGTGGTGTCGAATGCCATGGCCAGATCTGGCTTGCAGGCTTTAAATCAGGATTTGGCGTTTGCTGATTTGCTCAAACAGACCAATGCGGCACTGCGCCAACGGGCGATTAATGTCTCGACCCCGGTGGGACCTACCGGAGAGGTGGTACCGACCACGCCAACGGAAGCGACCATTGTTGCAGAACCGGCACGGGAGGGGCCGGCCATGGTGGTGCCCCGGTTAAAACCGGGACGGGAAGGATAGTGTGGGCGGCGACGCAATATCAATAGCACCGCGCGATGCGCGCCATATTGAAGCCTTTTTGGAAATG
>JALWRV010000334.1 GCA_027080545.1 Parvularculaceae bacterium | reverse complement strand
CGGTTTTGCCGTCCATATAGGTCATCAGGTTGGAAAGCTGGGTGCGGGCTTCCAGCAGCTTGCGCAGCGGCTCCACTTTGCGGGCAATCGCGGCGGGGCTGAAATCATCCATGCTTTCAAAGGTGATATCCACCGCCATATTGCCTTCACCCGTCAGCGTATTAGGCACGCTGAACGCCGCGCGCGGCTTCATGGATTTCATTCGGCTGTCAAAATTGTCAATGTCGATCTCAAGGAATTTCCGGTCGGCCACCGAGGGCAGAGGCTCTTCGGATTTGCCGGAAAGATCGGACATTACACCCATAACAAAAGGCAATTGCACCTTTTTGGTCGCGCCATAAAGTTCCACATCATATTCGATTTGAACACGCGGGGCGCGATTCCGTGCAATAAATTTCTGACTACTCGCCATGATTCAATTTCCTTCCTGATGCCCGAGGCTCAAGCCTCGCTTAAATTATTCATATTCGTCGTTTTCTAACCCGCCAATGGTGCGCACTTGCTCCATACCATCGGACGCCATATCTTTCATAATTGTCACAAAATCTGCCGCCACCAAGCGCCGCGCCCGTTGCAGCAATATCGGCACAGGGCTAGAAGGCTCATGACGGGCATAATAATCGCAGATTTTATCTATCATCCGGGTTACATCATCTCGTGTGTTCACCGCGCCAGACATCGGAGTCGCATTCGCGGCAGGCGCACCCCCATCTTCCTCGGCCCCTGCAACAAGGGTCTCATCTTCTTCTGCCGCCGCACCACCTAATACACTAGAGATCGCACTCTGAGCCTTATGAAGCAGTTTATCCAATTCACTGAAATCCGGTCCCAGCGCGCCAATTTTCTCGTCAAAAATAGCGGCAATAGCTTTTACATGCTCCCGCGCTTGGCTTATCGCCTCGCGAATCGCAGTCATCACCTCTGCATCTGTATCCTGAAAAGCCGCCGATATGGTTGCGTGGTCCGTCGGGTCCTGCCCCTCAGGCGGCGGGACCTCCCCGTCAGCAATAGAGATATCACGCAGAGAAAACCGCCCCATGGCGCGGCTTTGAGTCAAAGGCGCGCGCTTAACCGCGCGCAATATGGTATCAGGGCCCACAAGTCCGCGCATGGCATTCACGCGCATGGTTGGGTCGTCATCATCATCTTCATCAAGCTCTGGGTGGGCGCACTCCCAGTAGCGATCTATCACGCCATGCATATAGGCCAACACGCGTTCAAAAGATACAAACCCATCGGTGTACAAACACGCTTCAGCCAAAAACACAGCCGCGCGTAAATCTTTGCTGCGCTCCAGTATGCCCAACGCCATATTAGCGACCTTAGGGAAGTCTACCTCTTCGCCCGCTAAAACCGAATCGCCAACTTGCTGTTCTTCTTTAGGTTTTGATATGGTCTCAAGTTCGATGAAATCTGGATCATATTCCAAATCATCCCCGCAGGCGGAATCACCCTCAAACTCAAGCAACAACGCTTCAACGTTGATTTCCATACATCCCCCATAACAGTGGCCACGCACACAGCGCACCAATGGTTTTTACCAATTTCCTACATCCTAGGCGCAAAAAAACCCTCGGGCAACATATTTTCTCAAAGCAATTCCAATAGTTTCGCTCAAGTGTCTTCAAGTAGACAACCCAATAGCGTATCTGAGGGAAGGCAGGAAAGAATATCGACAGCTCCCCCGTTTTCCCCTAGCATGGCGAGAATTCTTCTAGAGGTCCGATATGAAAATCGCGAATATCTTGCTTGCCGTTGCGCTTCTACTGGCCCCTGTGGGCTGGTATCTGGCGCATATGCTATTCTTCACCACGTCCAGTTTTGCCAGCAAGGCGGAATTTGACGCGATGCAAGAAAAGCTCACCGCCCTGACGATTGATTTTAATAGCCTGCAACAGCAAATCACCAATCAAGGCCAACGAACAGCGGATGCCCAAACGACCACCTACTCAGACAACATAGATGAAACCAATGGCCTGGTTGATATCTATACGCAGGTTGTAAACATCGCCAATCGGCGCGAGGTAAATGCTGGCTTGACCAATTCCTCTTCAAGTTACCTTGTGAGCGTATTTGGCCCACCGCGTGAAAACCTGACGCAAGAATGCCAGCCGATGACCAACCCGCTGTTAAAAGACCTTGTGGTCACTCGAGACGTGGGCCCTATTCGTGTGACAATGCTGGAGCCAGCGATTATTTCGTTGCAACAGGTGTTCAAAAACGTGCAGGTGTTTGAGCCAGAGCTTTATGACCGCATCTCAACCGCCGGCTCGCTTTGTGTGCGGCTTATCCGTGGCTCGGAAACGTCAATCTCAACCCATGCTTACGGGCTATCAGTTGATCTTAATATTGATGGCCAGCTTGACACCTTGGGCGACGGAAAGACCCAACTTGGCTTAACTATATTGGCGGAACTGTTCAAAAGCGAAGGCTGGTATTGGGGCGCAGGCTTTAGCCGTGAAGATTCCATGCATTTCCAAGTATCACGCGAGAAAATCGAAACATGGCGGCGCTTGGGGCAAATTCCAAGCGGCGGCTGATCAGAAAACCTCATGCAGGGTCGTGAACCCAGATTGGACAGCCCGACAAAGCGAAGCCAAGTTCAGCCCTCGCCACTTGGCAATATTAACCAACCCAGAACCTATGCGCCTGAAGCAAATTTATCTATTCGATAGGAGCATTTCTGCGATTTCAACAAAGCCATCGCCTCCCCGCGAGGGGGCGATAAAAGCAGGCTCAGCCGCCATTTTGCCAGAAAAATCTGCCACATTGGCCACGCCGCAGGCATAGGGAAAATAGGCAAACATCGGGCTATCGTTGGGGCTATCACCGCAAAAAACCACGCGGGAGCGCTCAGATTCAATATCCAGCCCCAACCGCTCAGCCGCGAAACGGCGGCTCATGGAGAGCTTATCATAGCGGCCATACCAGCCATTTACATGGATTGAGGAAACCTTGGCCACCGCGCCTTCCGCCTCGAAAATATCAACAATCTGCTGCACGCTAGCCTCGGGCAGGGGCGCCACATCTTCGCAAAAATCTATGGCCAGATCCGCCTCGCGGTAGGGTTGGTCGGCGGACACCGCACAGCCCGCCACCTCGGCCAACACACGGGCCTGAATATGCGCCAACTTTTGCTGGTTGGCGGCGCGGGTGGCCACGTCCATCTCGTAAACCCGCAGCATTTTTTTGCTGGCGTCATCATATGAGAAGTAAAATGCGCCGTTTTCGCCAACCACACCGGCAATCGGCCACATCCGTGCGATCATATCGCACCAGCCTGCCGGGCGGCCCGTGATTTGCGCGACATGGATACCAGTCTTTTGCAGCGCCTCTAGCGCGGCATAGGCATTGGCAGGGAGGCGGCCATCATTGGTGAGCGTGTCATCAATGTCGGTAAAAACACAAGTGATTCTGCGGGCAATTTCGGGAGGAAAGGCGTTGAGAGGGTGCATGTCTAGCTCCGATTAGGCGCAAAAAGGAAAAGGGCCGTAAACTGGCCTTTCCACACATATTTCAGGCTTCGCGTAAGCCATCGGCTTGGGGGGCAAGGTGGTGCACGGCTGCATGCACCCTGTATACGAAGCGGTTCCCAAAATAGTAGAACGGATCCGAGCTATAAATAAAGGACTTGTTTTCCAAACCTGAAAAAGCCTCCTCTAACAGAGTGGTTTCATTTGCTCAATGCGCCGGGGCATCCGTGGTG
>JALWRV010000333.1 GCA_027080545.1 Parvularculaceae bacterium | reverse complement strand
CCAAGGTGGTGACACTGAAGGGTGGGGGGGTAATCCTCGCAAAGGGGATATTCGCCTGACCAGCTATAAGGGTAATATTTCCATGCGCCTGACCCATGATGCCTATGCGGTGCGGTTGGTGGAGACAAAGGGTTTGGATGAATTGCATATATCGGCGCAATTTGCCGCCACCAATCTTCGCGCCAAAGATCATTGCCTGTTGGAGGCTGGGTTTGGGGATGATGTCTGGGTAGAGATGGGGCGCATCGGTGATGGTCAGGATGATGGTCTTAGCCTGCACAAGGTTGGCGGTGTGATTGCCAATGATGCAGGCCATAATTTTGTGGCGGTGCGTCTTCGTATCGAGGCACGAAAAGATAAATCAACCTGTTGGGCTGATAATATCCGCGTTACCGGCACCATCGCGCCAGACAGTCTTGTGGATAGCTTGCCGTTTGAAATGTTCTTTTCTGACACAGCCTTGGCGGGGCCGGTGCAGACAAGCGCTTTTGCGCCCCCACCCATGCCAACCCCGCCAACACAAAATCTTTCTGCTGAAATCAAGGTTGATGTTGATGGAGGGTTGAACGGTTTTTCTCTCTTCAAAGATGATTTTAACTATGCCGGTGCCACTGGTCAGCTCGACAGCTTGCCCCCGCTAACCCTGCGCCTGGTGAGTGACGGTACGGCGCTGATACCGCAATGGCGCGGGCCGCGCAAAAGTGACCACACGGAATGGGAATGGATCATCGAGCCGGGGATGGTGTGGCACGAGGCCGATGATGCGGGATGGAATCGCGCCTCTCTGCCGATCGCTCTACAAGAGCGCAATGCCAACTGTGTCCATAATGGCGTGATGAGTTTTCTCTACAAGCAAGATCAAATCTCGCAAGCCATCATACAGTTCGGGTCTGAAACTTGCGCCTATGTGCAATTTGATCTGTGGAGCAAATTACCCATGAGCGTAACCGCTGATCATATTGCTCAAGAAGCGCAGATCATCGATGGCTATCGCCGCGAGATTAAAAACCGCCTTCCACACCGCCCCTTATCTGAACTTCAAGGGGGGCTTTTGGCTGATATTGGCTCAACCGAAGAGGTTTCACCGGAGAACATGACCGTTTACGGCTATGTGGCTGACAACATTCTCTATGCCAGCGATTGCCCAACCCGCTTTGGGCCGGACCCCTTTTGCGAGACCTTGCCTCTGCCTTCCTATTCCATGGCTAAATCCATGGTTGCGGCTATTGGCTTAATGCGCCTGGAGCAGCTCTATCCCGGTGCCCGAGAGGCGAAGATTGCCGATTATGTCCCCGCGTGTCGTGCCGCTCGTTGGGGGGATGTTAGTTTTGAAAATATGCTCGACATGGCCAGCGGTAATTATACGTCAGATATTTATGATGAAGATGAATCCGCGGCCAAAACATGGGCGTTTATGACCGAGGAAAGTCACGCCGCCAAGATCGACAAGGCCTGCAATACCCATAAAAGACGCGCCCCCCCGGGGACAAAATTCGTCTATCACACTACCGATACCTATATTTTGGGCACCGCCATGCAGGCTTTTTTGCGCGAAAAGTCCGGCAACCCTCAAGCGGATCTCTATAATGATGTGGTGCGGCCCATCTGGCGTGCTTTACATCTGGGGCCGCTTAGCGAAACCACACGGCGCACCAATGATGCAGCGGCCCAACCATTTACGGGGTGGGGGCTGACCTTGCATGCAGATGATATCGCCCGCATTGGCCTGTTCTTGCAGGCCGGCGGCATGATTGAGGGGCAGCCATGGCTTGATCAGGATTTGCTAAAAGCGGCGCTGCAACAGAAGCCCGATGATCGCGGCCTGAAAGCCATTGATGACAGTCTCAAATATCGGGCTGGCTTTTGGGCCTATAATGCCGGTCCCTTTCTGGGCTGTGCCGATGATATGTGGATCCCCAGCATGTCGGGCTTTGGGGGGCTTGCCACAGTGTTGATGCCGAACGGCCATCTCTATTTCTATATTAGCGATGGACATGAATATGCTTGGCGGCGCGCAGCCAGAGCATCCAATCAGTTGAAACCATTTTGTAAGGCTCGATAATGACCCATAATAAATTTACCGCCCCCGCTGATGGCCTCATAGCGGCGGTCTTTCTCGCCTTTCTTGCCACTGCCGGATTGTTTTATGTGAATATTATGGCAGCGATTGTTGACGGGTTGGTCAATGGTCTCGGCCTGTCAGAGCGAGAAGCCGGGCAAGTGGGTTCGGCTAATATATATGGGGCGGCCTTCGGAGCGCTCATCTCGGTTTTGTTGGTAAAGAGGGTGCCTTGGAAACCGTTGGCGCTAAGCTGTTTACTGGCGCTCATCCTCATCGATCTTCTATCGATAAAAATAACCACCTATGAATGGCTCTTACCGGTGCGCTTGGGTCATGGTATTATCGGAGGCATTTTAACCGGCACAGCCTTTGCGGTAATCGCGCGCACCCATAATCCCGATCGCGCCTTTGGCATGTTGCTGTTTGTGCAATTCGGTCTCGGGGGGTTGGCCTATTATCAACTGCCTTTACTGACACCGATCTATGGCACACAGGCTCTTTTTATTGCCTTGGCTTTATTTTCACTCGCCACTTTGTTGATGCTGCCTTTCCTCGATAAATATCCGGTTAAAACCGCGCACACCCAGCGGGAAGGGAAAATCAATATGCGCCCCTTTCTGCTCACCCTGTTGGCTATTTTCCTGTTTCAGACCGCGAATATGGGACTGTTCGCCTATATTTTCACCCTCGGCCTGAATTATGGGTTGGACCGTGGCTTTATGTCCAAGGCCCTATGGTTGGCCACATGGGTGGCGTTGGCTGGCCCGCTATTGGTGATGGTGTTGGGACAAAGATTTGGTCGATTAAAACTAATGATCGCGGCCATGGGCCTAACTTTGGCGGGCACGGCCTTGTTTCATCTCAGCGCTCAACCATGGGCTTATTTTATCGCCAATTGCGGCACGGGCATTACTTGGGGTTTTGTCATTGCCTATCTGTTCGGCATGAGTGCAGAATTTGACAAGGCAGGCCGCGCAACAGCTTTTGCGGGGTTCATTTCAAAAATCGGTTTGGCCAGCGGCCCGCTCATCGCTGGCTGGTTGGTCGAGGGGCGCTTTGGGTATCAAGGCATGATCAATATTGCCATCATCGCTTTCGGGCTGGTCACATTGATCGTGTTGGTGCCGGCATGGGTACTTGATAAGACGAGAGGGGCGAACGCCAATCTGGCCATAGATTAACCCCCTGACTGGCCCTATGTCTATTTTGTCACTTTTCTAAGAACAGGCTTCAACAAGCGAGCATTGACATGACCACTCTTTCTTCGACAGCGTTTCCCACCAAGGCTTTTATCAATGGTCAATGGGTGGCGGGTGAGGATGCAAAAACCTTTGTTGTAAACAACCCCGCCACCGGGGCCTTGCTGGCTGACGTGGCTGATTGTGGCGTGAAGGAAACCGAGGCCGCGATAGAGGCTGCCCATGCGGCCCAAGCACAGTGGGCGGGCACCTCGGCGGCACAGCGCAGCACCATTTTGCGCCGCTGGTATGAATTGATGGTGGCAGAAATAGAAACGCTGGCGTTCATCCTCACGCGCGAAAATGGTAAGCCGCTGGCGGAAGCAAAAGGTGAAATCCTTTATGGGGCCAGCTATCTGGAATGGTTTGCGGAAGAGGCCAAGCGTGTTGAGGGGGATATCATGCCGGCCC
>JALWRV010000332.1 GCA_027080545.1 Parvularculaceae bacterium | reverse complement strand
CCCCGGAGACATGGATGAAATGCCAGCTAAAAACCATGAACGCCGCCACGGCGCGCACATGGTCAAGGCCGACAAAATATTGTCCCGAAGATGATCGCAAAACCGGCTCCCATTAACCAAAAGAGAAACCCCAGAATGGGCTGGAAAGGCCAATATTTGGTTAAGGATAAGGGGGGTGTTAGGGGTTGTTTTTCATCCTTCAAACCCCCTATCCCGCCTGCTTTTCTTTCCATCTATCAAACTGGCCCCAGACCCCGTCGGCCCCGTGCCATTCGCCCTGGGTGGCGCCTTTGGAATATTCGGTGGCGCGGGCTTCAAAGAAGTTTGCGTGTTCAACACCGTTCAAGATTTCCGTCAGCCATGGCAGCGGATGTTTTTCAATGCCGTAGATTTTAGGCAATTCCAACTGCCCCAAACGCCAATCAGCAATATAGCGGATATAGGCTTTGATATCCTCCGGAGTCATGCCTTCCACCGGGCCCATCTCGAAGGCAAGATCGATGAATTTATCTTCCAGCCCAACCACGGTTTTGCAGCAATCGATAATATCATCGGCCACCGATTTGGTCACACAACCGGTTTCATTCGCAAAGGCGTGATAGAGCTTGATCATGCCTTCGCAATGCAGGCTTTCGTCGCGAATGGACCAGGTGACAATTTGCCCCATGCCCTTCATTTTGTTGAACCGTGGGAAGTTCATCAACATGGCGAAAGAGGCAAATAATTGTAAGCCTTCGGTAAAGCCCCCGAACATGGCGATAGAGCGCGCAATGTCCGCGTTTGAGTCCGTGCCAAATTCTTGCATGTAATTATGCTTCGCGGCCATGCTTTCATATTCCATGAAAGCCGAAAACTCGCTCTCGGGCATGCCCACCGTTTCAATCAACAAAGCATAGGCGGCGATGTGTACGGTTTCGATATTGGAAAAAGCCGCAATCATCATCTTCAATTCGGTGGGCTTAAACACCCGCGCATAATGCTCCATATAATTGTCGTTCACCTCAATATCGCCTTGGGTGAAAAAACGAAAAATCTGGGTCAACAAATTGCGTTCATTGTCGGACAGATTATTCGCCCAATCCTTACAATCTTCCCCCAGCGGCACTTCTTCGGGCATCCAATGCACCTGTTGCTGACGGCGCCAAAAATCATAAGCCCAAGGATAGCGAAAGGGCTTATAGCCAATAGACGGGGTCAACAGGCCGGGACGTTGATCGGTTGGGGCGGCAGAGGCATCAGCCATGACATAATCCTTTACTTGAAACGGGGTGTTAGGGGCCCAAAGGCCTTTCTAACGGGATTCCCTTACCACTATATCTGGTATAATTTTTCTGAAAACCCCCGAAATTTCCCCAAAATATGGTTTTTTGCCTCCACTCTCAATTCGCCCCCGAAACGGCCCCGCCCCCAACGCCGCTGGCAAACACCACTCCTTGAAACGTGAAGCTCTGTTAGCAAAAACCCACCGCCCCGGGCTGGGAGCCAGGGGCAGGACAGGTTAGAATGGTTTTAAAGCCAACCCTTCGCAAACGAATCAGGAGTGTTTCATGCGACCCCAATCCTCCCTCTTTCGCCCCCCTTTGACCCTGCTGGCGCTCCTCATCGGCCTCGTGGGGGCCATGGCCAGCCTCACCATCGCCCATGGGGCTAATAATGGGGCTAATAATGGAGCTAACAATGGGGCCAACAATGGAATAGGTGCCACAAACAGCCTGAGCGATAAGATGGGCGATAAGGATTTATCCGCCTATGCGACCGCCATTTTTGCCGGTGGCTGTTTTTGGTGCGTTGAGGCCGATTTTGAAAAGCTGGACGGGGTTGTCGAGGCTGTTTCTGGCTATTCCGGGGGGGATCTTGAAAACCCCACCTATGATCAAGTGTCTCATACCAATAGCGGCCATCTGGAAGTGGCCATCATCTATTATGACCCGAGCGTGGTTTCCTATCGCCAGCTGGTCAATTATTTTTTCCACCATATCGACCCCTATGATAATCGAGGCCAGTTTTGTGACAAAGGCCCCTCTTATAAAACCGCCGTGTTTGTCGCCAATGATAAAGAGCGCGCCATCGCCAAAGCGGTGAAAACCGCGTTGGAAGACCAGCAGGGCAAAGATTTCTATACCCCCATCCGCGATCGCAAAACCTTTTGGCCCGCAGAAGATTATCATCAGGACTATTACAAGAAAAATCCAAGGCGCTATGGGTCCTACCGCGCCGGCTGTGGCCGCGATGCCAGAATTAGACGCATCTGGGGCAAGCATTAGGTTTGAGACAAAAAAACCCCGGGCTGCTGGACCGGGGTTTTTAAATTTCTGATACGCCGCCCTATTAGGAGGAATAATATTCCACCACCAGATTAGGCTCCATCCGACACGGATAGGGCACTTCGGCAAATTCAGGAATACGCACATAGGTTGCGGTCATCTTGTTGGGGTCCACATCCACATATTCAGGAATGTCGCGCTCTGGTGATTGCAGGGCTTCCAACACCAAGGCCATATTTTTGGAGCGATCGCGAATTTCGACCACATCACCCGGCTTCAACCGATAGGAAGGGATATTGGTTTTAACGCCGTTCACCTTCACATGGCCATGATTGACAAATTGGCGAGCGGCAAAAACCGTCGGCACGAATTTGGCGCGATAGACAACCGCATCCAAACGGCTTTCCAACAGGCCGATAAGATTTTCAGACGTATTGCCCTTGCGGCGATCGGCTTCCGTATAGATTTTCGAGAATTGTTTTTCGGTGATATTGCCGTAATAGCCTTTGAGCTTTTGCTTGGCCATCAACTGATTGCCAAAGTCAGACATTTTACCTTGGCGACGGGTGGCCCCGTGCATACCCGGCTTATAATCACGTTTGTTAAAAGGAGATTTGGGGCGGCCCCAAACATTTTCCCCGACCCGGCGGTCGAGCTTATATTTCGCACTGATGCGTTTTGACATGGTCAATACCTTTTCGACGCGCTCCGGTGCGCCGGCCCATCCGGCACACATTTTTCAACGGCGGCACACGCGTCACCCGTTCTTGAAGGGGCGGCTTTTAGCCCTTCAGCCCATGGGGGTCAAGAACCCATTTTAAGCCCTTTTCGCCTAGTCTAGGGTGCGTCGATAGCGCAACATGGCAAGCGCCACAGCGGCCCCTGTAAAGGCCAAAATCGCCAAAAATTCCGGCTGTAGCTGGCCAAAATTCGCCCCCTTCAGCATCACCCCGCGAATGATGCGCAAAAAATGGGTCAGGGGGAAGGCCTCGCCAATGGTCTGCGCCCATCCGGGCATGCCCCGAAAAGGGAACATGAACCCTGACAGCAACAAGGATGGCAAAAAGAAGAAAAAGGTCATCTGCATGGCCTGCATCTGGGTTTTGGCCAAGGTCGAGAAGGTAAAGCCCAAGGCCAAATTGGCGATGACAAACAGGGTTACCGCCAGCATCAATACCAGCAGGCTGCCCTCAAAAGGCACCCCGAAAATGATCGTTCCCACCACCAGAATGAGCGCCGTTTGCAAGCCTCCCACCGCCACATAGGGGAGAATTTTTCCCACCATCACCTCATAAGAGCGCGATGGCATGGCCAAGAGATTTTCCAAATTCCCGCGCTCGGTCTCTCGGGTCATGGCGATAGAGGTGATCATCACCAGGGTCATGGTCAATATCACCCCCAACAGGCCGGGCACGATATTATATTGGGTGATGGCCTCGGGATTATAGCGCGCATGAA
>JALWRV010000331.1 GCA_027080545.1 Parvularculaceae bacterium | reverse complement strand
AATATCTGTCTCGCGATCAACGCCGACAATACTGGCTGAATATTCGGTGCCATCGGACAAAGTTACCTTGATCGAGTCTGCCTCGTCGATCACATGATTATTAGTTACCACGAAGCCATCTCGGGAGATGATAAAGCCAGACCCCATGGCAATCGCCTGTTGGCCGAGATTGCGCCGGAACGGTTCCATATTTTCGCTGTCGCCGAAGCCGCCAACATTTTTACTGGTCGAAATATTGACCACCGATGGGGAAAGCTCTTCCACCAGATCAGCAAATCCATCCGGGGTGCCTCGCGCCTGTGCAGCCCCCAAACCTAGGCCAATCAGACCTAGGCCAACCCATAGGGTGATGATCAGAGCCAACCGCGTCACAAATATGTGCAACTTGGTCCTTGCTAGGGATTGATCTGAAAAGTGCAATAATGCCATGGAACACTCACCTTTTGAGCAGCTATGTTGATGAAGGATAAGGTTATTCGGTAACAGGGCGGGCTGCAAGCCTCGCTCTTCTATTCGTGTTTTTCAACCCGATAGATGTGTAATCTATTGTAATTATTGCGAGTTTTGTAGAATTATCAAACCATCAGGCGGCCCGCTCAAGCCGCAGAATCGACCATACATCATCCAGCCCACGCAAGAGGGCTTGAAACTGGTCGTCTGTATGCAGAGGCGATGGGGTCAGGCGTAGACGCTCAGTGCCCCGGGGTACGGTTGGGTAGTTGATGGGTTGCACGTAGATATTGTGCTTGGAGAGTAAGAGGTCGGTAACGCGCTTGCAAGCGACCGGATCGCCCACCAGCACTGGCACAATGTGACTGACCGACGGCATCACCGGGAAGCCTGCTTCTTTCAGCAAATGTTTTAAGGTGGCCGCACGCTCTTGATGCTTGTCTCGCAAATGACCTGCAGATTTCAGATATTGCACCGAAGCCAGAGCCCCAGCGACCAGCACCGGTGACAGCGCCGTGGTGAAGATAAAGCCCGAAGCATAGGAACGGATGGCGTCGATCACAGAGGCCCGCGCCGCAATATAGCCCCCCATCACCCCAAAGGCCTTGCCCAAAGTGCCTTCGATGATGTCGATACGCCGTTGCACCCCATCACGCTGGGCAATGCCGCCGCCTTGTTCGCCATATAGGCCAACCGCATGGACCTCGTCCAAATAGGTCATGGCATTATATTTGTCGGCCAAATCACATATATCGCTAATGGGCGCGATGTCCCCATCCATGGAATAGACAGATTCAAAAGCGATAATCTTTGGTTGTTTTAGCGGCAGCTCTTTTAGCTGGCTTTCCAAATCATCGAGATCATTATGTTTCCAGATGCGTTTTTCACAGCGTCCTTGGCGGATGCCCTGAATCATCGAGGCATGATTATAAGCGTCTGAGAGGATTACCACGCCGGGCAGGATAGAAGACAGGGTCGACAGGGTGGCCTCATTACCCACATAGCCAGATGTAAAAAGCAGGGCAGCCTCTTTGCCATGAAGGGTGGCCAATTCGCGCTCTAATAAAACGTGATAATGGGTGGTGCCAGCAATATTGCGCGTGCCCCCGGCCCCGGCCCCAACGGATTCAATCGCCTTGTGCATTGCTGGGAGTACATGCTCGTTTTGGCCCATGCCAAGATAGTCATTGGAACACCATACGGTAACATCACGAACGCCATTTTCATCGTGGAACCGGGCAATGGGAAATTGCCCTCTCTTGCGCTCAAGATCCGCAAATACGCGATAGCGACCCTCGGCTTTGACCCGACGCACCGCCCCTTCAAATTCGCTGTAATAGTCCACAATCACTACCCAGTTCTGTAAATGCTCTCTCTAGCAGGATTTTGACCCTGTAAACAAGAAAAAGCCACCCCAAACCAATGGCGGGGTGGCAAAATTCGTTAAATTTTACGCCAACTGCGCATCATTCTCAAAGACGGAAGCGGATTTGGTCAGCCCAAAACCGTTCTAGCCGCTCCAGTGAAAGATTTGTGCCCTCCATCATGTCCACATTTACGTCCCCCACTTGCACCACAGAGGCAAGCTGGCGAGCATAAAGCGCTTCAATCTGGTCACGCACCCTGATGCCCTCTTCTGTGAGCGCAACGCGCACTGAACGGCGATCAGAATCTGAGCGTTTATGTGAAATATAACCGGCTTCCACCAATTTTTTCAAATTATAGGAGACGTTGGAGCCAAGATAATGGCCACGGCTGCGCAATTCACCAGCGGTCAGCTCGGCATCGCCAATATTATACAGCAACAAGGCTTGCACCGCATTGACATCATTCTGACCAATGCGATCTAGCTCGTCCTTGATTACATCCAGCAATTGTCGGTGCAATCGCTCAATCAAGTGCAATAGTTTCAAATAGGTCGACCGCAACGCCGTATCTTCCGGTGTCGCTTCCTTGCTCTCGGGACCGGTCGGTGCCAGTTCTACGCCCATGCCATTCCTCTCACTTCATCAGCTTTGAAAGGACAATCTGCCATCGAAAGTATAAATTGCGGTTAAAGCCCCCGCCCTTATGGTTAATGTTGGATTAAATTCACTGTCTTTTAAGGCTCGCAAGCCCCATTATTTCCTGTTTTACTTCATTTACTGTTTTGGTTTATGAGAGATTTATGGTGACACCGACAAAATTTCCCGGTTCTTTTCCGCAAACGCGAATGCGCCGCTCGCGCCAATCGTCTTGGACGCGCGCCCTGGTGCGTGAAGCCCAACTATCCCCAAGTGATTTGGTGGCCGCCATGATCCTGAAAGATGGCCGAGGGGTGCGGGAAGAAATAAAAACCCTTCCCGGTGTTTATCGCCTATCACCAGATCAAGCGGTGGACGAGGCCCGGAAATGCGCTGATTTGGGCATCCCGGCCTTGGCCCTGTTTCCCTATACTGAAAGCAAGGACCGTTCTACCCGTGGGGAAGAAGCAACGAACCCCGACAATCTTATGTGTCGAACGGCAAGAGCGATTAAGCAGGCGGTTCCTGATATTGGCCTTATTGGGGATGTCGCTCTTGATCCTTATACGGACCATGGCCATGATGGCATTCTTCATGGGGAAAAGATCATCAATGATGAAACCAATGATGCCCTATGTGAACAAGCGCTGGTTTTAGCCAGGGCGGGGTTCGATGTGTTAGCCCCATCAGATATGATGGATGGGCGCATCAAGGCTATTCGCGAGCGGCTGGAGCATGAAATGCTCCATGATGTTTTATTGCTGTCTTATGCGGTGAAATATGCCTCCTGTTTTTATGGCCCCTATCGCGATGCTATTGGGTCGTCGGGGGTATTGAAGGGAGATAAAAAGACCTATCAGATGGATCCGGCTAATGGCGATGAGGGGTTGCGCGAAGTGGCCTTGGATCTTGCCGAAGGGGCCGATTGGGTGATGGTCAAGCCGGGCTTGCCCTATCTTGATATGGTGCGGCGGGTGAAAGACACATTTGCAGTACCAACCTTCGTATTTCAGGTCTCCGGGGAATGTGCGATGATAGAGGCGGCGGCCAAATCCGGCGCCCTTGATCGGCAAGGGGCGATGATGGAAAGCCTTTTGTGCTTTAAGCGCGCTGGCGCTGACGGGATTATCACCTATTTCGCTACAGAGGCAGCAGAGATTTTAGCCAGAGTTTGAGTACAATTGGAACCCTGTTTTGGTGTCAGATTTCCTGTTACGGGAATTTGAAATTTTATTTTTGTGAAAAGATATTTGCGGGTAAGGTTCAGGTTTTTCACCCTGTTATAAGG
>JALWRV010000330.1 GCA_027080545.1 Parvularculaceae bacterium | reverse complement strand
ATTCCCACGGCCATATCGACCATGTTGCCCTTCATGGCAAATTCTTTGAATTCCTTCAACATTTCTCGTTCCCTTGGTTGAGGCCCCGATATAGACAACCAAACCGCTGGCCTTTTGTTTCAGCTTAAACGCAAGGCATTACCGCCACTGCGCCAAATCTTTCTTAGGCTATTTCGCACAAATAGAGCAAGTTTGGGCAGATTGATGCGGTTGGGAGGGGCTAATCGCACCGGGCAGCGCTAACCACTTCCAGCGTTTCAGGGTCTTCTACCAAAACAGCACAGGCCAGCCCGCGCTCTTGTTCGGTGAGCATCGCCCTATAGACCCCATCTGCAAAATCCATAGGGCGCATCACCCGCACCACATTCGAATAGGTCAGGGTTTGGCCTTTATTTTTGCCGCTTTCAATTTTTACGCTGATCGGCTGCGGCTCGAATAATATCAAAAGCGGCGCGCCAATTGAATTAAACATTTTAACCTGTACCCGATCTGGGGCCCGCGCGATTTCTAATGGCATGGGGGTGAGGCGCGCCTCAGCGAGGGCTTGGCGAATTTGCTCTATATCATCCCCGGCAATCGAGCGCCGCCCATTGATGATCATTTGCGGCGTTGACAGCCAGCCTTTGCCAAGGCGGCGATTATAACGCGCCTGTCGTTTGTCAAATTCAGGTTGCGATAATGTGTCAACCCAGCCGGTATAGTTCCAATAGGTCACGGGAAAAGAAAGGGTCAACAGGTCTGGCATCGAAGAAAGGGCCAGCAAATTGCGATCGCTGGCACCGGAAAAGGGACAGGACTGAGAGGTAAACAGCTCAATCACCTGCAAAGGGCTGGCGGTTTGAAAGCCAGGCCTTTGCGAGGCAGCCATACTCTTCGACCAAACAAATGATAAAGACAGCACCAGCAGCACAACCCAAAGCGCTCGAGCTAACCTAAAACGCTTTGAGCGAAAAAATATTTGCTGAAAAAATATTGCAAAAAAAGTGGGAATAGAAAAAAAGGATGCAACAATCGGCAAGCGATGCCCAACCAGAATTGAGGCCAGAGCTGGGGCCACAGTTGAGGTCAGGACTGTGCTCGGGCTTCTGCGGCCCGGCCCATCTATTACGCGACGCAGCCGCGCATAACGGCTCAAACTCTGTTTCATAAGCCCTTTATCGCATAGCCAATCGCAAAATGCACATCAAACAGCCGTGAGGCCACGGCCAGAAAATCGCCATGATTACCCATTTCGGTCAGCCAAATCACGAATGACATAGGGCAAGATCCCGCCATTCCTGAAATAGGCCAACTCGTCTTCCGTATCGATGCGCACCAATAGCTCTATGTCTTTTTTACTGCCATCAGCAAACTCAATATGCGCCCCGATAGATTGGCCCGGCGTTAACCCGTCAACAGGATCAAGGCTAACCATTTCGTCGCCTTTTAGCCCTAGCGCTTTCCAGCTTTGGCCCTCTTTGAACTCCAGCGGCAAAACCCCCATGCCCACAAGGTTGGAGCGGTGAATACGCTCAAAACTCTCGGCAATAACCGCCCGTATGCCCAACAAGGCTGTGCCTTTTGCCGCCCAGTCGCGCGATGAGCCGGTGCCATATTGCGCCCCGGCAAAAACCACCAAGGGCACATTTTCCTGTTTATATTTCATCGCCGCATCATAAATCCACATCCGCTTTCCGGCGGGGTAATAGACGGTGACCCCCCCTTCAACACCGGGGATCATTTCATTCTTTATACGGATGTTTGCAAAAGTGCCGCGCATCATAACATGATGATTACCGCGTCGCGAACCATAGGAATTAAAATCCTTCACCGCTACTTGATGCTCTTTGAGATATTCACCAGCAGGGGAGGTTTCTTTAATTGCACCAGCGGGAGAAATGTGATCGGTGGTAATGGAATCCCCAAACAGGCCGATGATGCGGGCATTTTCGATCGGTTTTATCGGGGTTGGGGTTTTGCCCATGCCCTCGAAGAAAGGCGGGTTGGCAATATAGGTCGATGGCGGCCAATTATATGTATCCCCCGCCCCGGCATCGATATTTTGCCAATGTTTATCTCCCAAAAATACATCCAAATAGCGCTCTGAAAACATTTCTGGGGTAACGCATTGGCGCACAATGTCAGATATTTCTTTATTGCTTGGCCAAATATCTTTTAAGAAAACATCCTTGCCATCATTGCTTTTGCCAATCACATCCTTGGAAATATCGATATTAAGGGAGCCGGCCAAAGCATAGGCTACGACCAAAGGCGGCGACGCCAGAAAATTGGCCCGCACATCTTGGGAAATGCGTCCTTCAAAATTTCGATTGCCCGAAAGCACCGAACAAACGGCCAATTCATTTTCATTGATGGCATTTGAAATTGGCTCTGCCAGCGGCCCCGTATTGCCAATGCAGGTGGTGCATCCATAGCCAACCAAATCGAACCCAAGCGCGTTGAGATCATCTTGCAATTCGGCCTTTTCCAGATAGTCGGTGACCACTTGGGAACCGGGGGCAAGGGAGGTCTTGACCCAGGGCTTTACTTTCATGCCCAGAGCGTGCGCTTTGCGTGCGACAAGACCGGCAGCAATCAACACCGCCGGATTGGAGGTGTTGGTGCAAGATGTGATCGCGGCGACCACCACATCCCCATGGCCAAGATCATAGTCTGCGCCTCGCACCGGCACCCGCTTTTCTGCCTCATCGGCCTTGTGATATTCTTTATCCAGCGCTTCAAGAAATTTTTGCGGGGCTTGGCCTAATAACATCTTGTCTTGCGGGCGCTTCGGACCGGCGATAGAGGGCTGCACATCTTCCAGCGCCAATTCAAGCGTTTCTGTAAACAGCGGATCCGGCGTATCGCTATCACGCCACAGGCCTTGAGCTTTGGCATAGGCCTCGACCAAGGCAATGCGCTGCTTGTCGCGCCCGGTAGCGGTGAGATAGTTGATGGTTTCCTTATCTACCGGAAAGAAGCCGCAAGTGGCCCCATATTCAGGTGCCATATTGGCGATGGTCGCCTGATCTTCCAGAGATAAATGATCCAAACCGGGGCCAAAAAATTCAACAAATTTCCCGACAACCCCGTGGTTACGCAATTTTTGCGTGATGGTCAGCACCAAATCGGTGGCGGTCACCCCTTCGTTTAGCTGGCCCGTCATTTTGAAACCAACAACTTGCGGGATCAGCATTGAAATTGGCTGACCAAGCATCGCCGCTTCCGCTTCGATACCGCCAACCCCCCAACCGAGAACCGATAAACCATTGACCATGGTGGTGTGGCTGTCCGTTCCCACCAACGTATCAGGATAGGCAAAAACTTCGCCGTCACTCTCGGCAGTCCAAACCGTTTGTGCTAAATATTCGAGGTTAACTTGATGGCAAATACCCGTGCCCGGCGGCACCACGCGGAAATTATCAAACGCCCCCTGTCCCCATTTCAAAAATGTATAACGCTCGGCATTGCGCTCATATTCGCGCTCTACATTTTTCTTAAACGCATTAGGCCCCCCAAAATAATCCACCATCACCGAATGGTCGATTACCAAATCAACCGGGGCCAAGGGGTTAATCTTGCGCGGATCCTCATCAAGATTGCGCATGGCGTCTCGCATCGCTGCCAAATCCACCACCGCCGGCACCCCTGTAAAATCCTGCATCAATACCCGGGCAGGCCGATAGGCAATTTCTTTAGGGTTTTTACCCCCCGCCGCCAACCAGTCGGCAAAGGCTTGCGCATGGTCTGGCGTAACCGCATTCGCCCCTTCAA
>JALWRV010000329.1 GCA_027080545.1 Parvularculaceae bacterium | reverse complement strand
AAGCGTAAGGGGAAGTCGATGGAAATTCTAATATTTAGGGGAAGGACCTGTTTTGGGGGACCTGATTAAAATCGCCATCATCGGCTCTGGACCGGCAGGGCTCAGCGCCGCATCTCATGCGGCGAAACTGGGCCTATCCCATCTTTTGTTGGAAAAAACCGACCATCTATCGGACACAATCTACAAATATCAAAAGGGCAAGCATGTGATGGCGACGCCGGATCAGCTGATCCTGCGGGCTGATGTATCCTTTGCTGCGGGGGCTCGGGAAGAAATATTAAGCACTTGGCAAGAAGAAATTGGCTTTCATAAGGTAAATGTTAAATATAATGCAGATGTAACTGAAATTACTGGAGAAAAAGGTAATTTTTTAATACGCCTTGCGAGCGGGGAAGAAGTCACCGCCGAAAATGTCATCATGGCCATTGGTACGGCCGGTAACCCCAATAAATTGCGGGTGCCCGGGGGGGATTTACCATTTGTGCAATATCAATTGGATGACCCGGGTGAATATTTTGACGAAGATATTATCATCATTGGCGGGGGGGATGCCGGTATTGAAAACGCCCTTGGCCTGTCCGCAGATCCGGAGCAGGGCAATCGGGTGATGTTGCTACAGCGGGGGCCGGATTTTGCCCGGGCAAAGCCCGCCAACGCAGCCGCCTTGAAGCAGGCGCGGGACCAAGGGCGTCTCGATTTCATGGTCAATACATCGCCGGTGAAGCTGGAGCCAGGTAAAATGACCGTGGAATCAGCCGAAGGCGAGGTTGAATTACCCTGTGATCGGGTTATCGCCCGTCTTGGGGCGGCCCCGCCGCGTAAATTTGTTGAGGCTTGCGGGATTGAGTTTACGGGGCCGGACCGGGAGGCCTTCCCGATTTTGAGTGAGTCCTTTGAGACTACTAAAAAGGGAATTTATGTGATCGGCGCTCTGGCAGGTTATCCGCTGATCAAGCACTGCATGAACCAAGGCTATGACGCGGTTGAACATATCAATGGTAATGTTGATCTAAAACCGGCCGACGAACCGTTGCTGGAAGCGGTTTTTGCCAAATTGCCGGGTAATCTTGATGTCAGCGGTTGGCTTAAAGAATTGCAAAGTCGGGTATCGATTTTCCATGAATTATCGATCCTGCAATTGCGCGAATTCATGCTCGAATCAAAAATGCACTATAAGAAAAAGGGCGAAAAAATATTCGAGCGCAACGATATTGGTTCCTCGCTGTTTGCCGTGGTTGCCGGTCAGGTCGATATTGAGGTTGATCCTGATAATAAGAACATCATTGTCTCGCTGGGTGATGGGGAAATATTCGGTGAGATAGGGCTGATTTCCGGTCGCCGTCGTTCGGCTACGGTACGAGCAGGCACACAGGTAATCCTTGCGGAAATCCCGCGCCGTGCAGCCTTGAAGCTGATCGCAACCGTGCCCGCAGTGAAACGCGCCATTGATGCCATCGCCACGGAACGCCAGATCAAAACCATTTTCGGCAGCGATATATCGGAAAGCTGGATGAAGCGGTTGCTTGCCTCGTCTGAAATGCAGACCGTGCGGGCTGGTGAAATATTGATCGAAGAGGGTGTGCCAGACACCGATATCTATATCATTCGATCGGGATCGGTGTTGGTGGAAAAGGAAGTAGCGGGCAAGCAAGTGTTCCTCTCCTATGTGGCGGCCGGCAATTATGTGGGTGAAATGGCCCTGTTTGAAGATGGGCAGCGCACCGCCACGGTGAAAGCGGCGGTGAAATCAGAAGTCATCAAACTCAATGGCGATGATTTCGACCAGTTTTTACGGGCCAATGCAGATATTCGCGCACGGGTGGAAAAAACCATTGATGCAAGACGTGAGGTAAACCGTTTTGTGGAAGCCCAAAAGGGCGGGTTTTCTTCGGTTGTGGATCTTTATTCCTCGGTTGCCAATTTCTTGTTGGAACAGGGTTTGGGGGAAGCCACCGATGCGCTGTTAATTGATGAGAGCCTGTGTGTGGGGTGCGATAATTGTGAGGTCGCGTGTGCTGAAACCCATCAGGGCATTTCGCGGCTCGACCGTGAAGCGGGAAAAACCTATGCCAATATTCACGTGCCGACCTCGTGTCGCCATTGTGAACACCCCCATTGTATGGCCGATTGTCCCCCCAATGCTATTCGTCGTGCGCCAGACGGGGAAGTGTTCATCAATGATAGTTGCATCGGCTGTGGCAATTGTCAGCGCAATTGCCCTTACGGGGTGATCCAGATGCAGAAAATGCCACCAAAGCGCCCCGGCCTGTTGGGCTGGTTGCTGCTAGGAATAGGGCCGGGACCCGGTCAGCCGCCGTCAGAATGGATTGCGAAAAACCAAACGCCAGAACAAAAGGCCTCCCCCAAAGTCGCAGTAAAATGCGACATGTGTAAAGATATTAAGGGGGGACCGGCCTGTGTGCGGGCATGTCCTACCGGGGCGGCCATTAGGGTATCGCCCGAGAGCTATCTCAATGTGACGCAGCGGGAGGGAGGATAAGATGGCTACACGTCCCGTTGGTAAGGCCCATCGCCAAAATGCCCGCCATGAAAGTTTCTTACGTCATGGGAATTATCGCTATTTGAAATTGGCGAGCTTGATGTCGCTGGCGGCCATTGTCGGCTATTTCATGGTTGATGCTCAGCCTCGCCCTAATGGCGGGTCTTTGATTGGCTACACGTTAGGGGTGATTGCGGCGTTGCTCATCATGTGGCTGGCCCTGTTAGGGGTGCGCAAGCGGGCGATAAGTCAGGGCAATTGGAAGCTAAAAGGGTGGACTTCGGCCCATGTCTATCTTGGCCTATCGCTGATCATTATCGCGACTTTGCACACGGGGTTTCAGTTTGGCTGGAACGTACACACTTTGGCCTATGCGTTAATGATGGCGGTAATCATTTCCGGCCTGTTCGGTATTTATTATTATGTCACCATACCGGAAGAGATGAGCCAAAATCGGGCCGAGTCGTCACAAGCGGACATGCTCGGTGAGTTAGCCGATATAGATCGCCAGTTGGAAGAGGTGGCGCAGCCTCTAAGCCAGCCCTTTGTTGGTTGGATACAATCAGCGGTGACCAAAACCAAAATTACCGGTGGCTTGATGACGCGACTTTCTGGACAGGTAAAGCGTGATGCAACGGCGCGGGCCTTGGCAAAAATCCGTGAGGCCATATCCACGGCCCCATCGCCATTGGATGAACAATTGGAAGATGTGGCCTCATTGCTGGAGCGTAAATCGGTGATGCTGGAGCGCGCCAGATTGCACATTCGCTACAAAACACTTTTGGAACTTTGGCTATATTTTCACGTGCCGTTGACCTTCGCCTTATTGGCAGCCTTGTCGGCACACATCATCAGCGTTTTCTTTTATTGGTAGGGCTCTGGGCAAATGTTTTTTATCAAAAAAATAAAAAAGCTCTCTGCCGGACGCGAATTCGTCAAGGAAGAGACGGTCGAAAAAGAAGAAATAAGCATTGGCCGGTCGACCGATTGCGAGATTTACCTGCCGGATTTACGGGTAGCTTTGAACCATGCGCGGATTGCGCCGCGAGGGGCCAAGGGTTTTGCTGTTGCGGCATTGGGGGACAAGCCGGTTCAGGTTGATGGTCGCTTTGGCCGTCAATTCACCTTTAAAATGGGGCAAGTCGCGGCCTTGCGGTTTGGGGCTTATCATTTGGACGTATCGCGCCGGGCCGATGGAAATTTTGATATTGCCATTGAGCAAGTGTCCGAAGAAGCACTGGTTAAGCCCGATGAAGATGAG
>JALWRV010000328.1 GCA_027080545.1 Parvularculaceae bacterium | reverse complement strand
AAATATTGGGGGATGTGGGGGCACCTATATAGCCAAGCAGGGCTAAATGGGTGAGTTGGTTTTCTTTGCCCTGCCCATAATCATAATCCTTATCCATGTGGCGTTGTTTCAAGCCGATAGGCCCAATAATTTTACTGGTAGCATTTTCGGCGTGACAGGCCGCGCATTGGTTCATGTTCGGCACCACATAGGCAAAAGCGGTGGTTTCGCTGCCCTCATCGTTTAGTACCAATGATTGTATATCACCGATACGGGTCAGGCGAGCATCGGTTTGTTGATCATTCCACACATAGGAAAGCGCTTCCCACCCTTGGTCGCGATGAACCAGCAGGCGTGTTTCAATGAGGCGCACCCCGTCGAGATGGTTGAGGCGCTTATCAAACGCGCCAGATTGATAGGCCACTTTAAGGATATCCCCCGAAAAAGCGCCTGAAGGCTTCGGGTAATAAAATGTTTTGCTTATAATACTGCCAACCGGCAGTGAGAGATGGCCATCAGGGCTGATACTGCCCGAGACGCCCTCCGGCACCCAAATCGTGCGCAATTTTAAGGCATAATCAGTGAACAAGGTTGAATTTAAATCATAGGGCACCACCCCCTCGGCGAGGGTGAGCCCGCCATCAAGGCGAAACAATCCCCATTGGCTAAGCGCAGGCGGGTTTTCTTCTGCAAAAAAATGAGGCCCTGTCTGGTCTGTCGCTCTGGTACAAGCGTACAGGGCCAAAAACAGCAAGATGAAGAGAAAAGCCCGTCTCATGATCACCGCTTAAGGTAACTGGCTGAGAGTAACTGCGGGTAATTTTTTCAATGTGCAACGATGTTCTGCCGCCACAAGCGCCGGGTTGGCTGCCCCGTTGGGCAAATCCACATTGATCATTTCAGCCTCACCATTCATCACGCAAAGCCGCAAATCATCGGGCATAACCCCGTCCTTCATTTTCGCTTCATCGTAAAAACCATCCCATAAAATATCCGGGAAACGCCCATCCATACCAAACATGATTAACCGTAACGCTTCCAAATCTGGCAGGCCCGGCTTGCGCCCGCCCCCTTGAAACTCATTATCATAGATGAAAATTGCCTCTGGATAGGGATCGAAATTTTCATCCCATGCCTCATCAGAATAGCCCGTAGAAAACAGGCTGGAAATGATGATATTAGCCGTATTATTATCCGCTACTCGATTGTTGAATATTTCAACCCCATCATTGGAATTGACGACAATACCCGAACCTGCTGGCACGCTGGAAACTGGTGTGCCTTTATGAGCAAAATTCGGGTGATTATTTTCATAAACTTCATTGTTAAAAACCCGGGTGCCATAGCCAGCCTGTTTTAAATGCGGCATGTTGAACACCAAAATGCCGCCGGTATTGCCCGTGGCAATATTCTGGTAAACATCTGCATTGATAGTATTTTCAATCTCGATGCCGGCTACATTTTTTTCCGCACGATTATTGCGCATAATCACATTTTTCGACTGCCCCACATAAATACCTGCATCAGAGGCGCCAATGGCCACACAGCCTTCAACCAGCACATTGGTGGTTTGTACCGGATAGAGGCCATAAGCCCCATTTTCGGTATCGGGCCCATTGGTCCACTCCACACGCACCCGGCGCAGAATTATATTATCCCCTTCAGTTACCTTCAGACCATCGCCAATCGTGTCTTCAATGGCCAGATCCTCTATGGTAAAGTCATTGGCGGTGACCAATAAGCCTTCTGCCCCAGCGACCTGATCCGTGAAGCTGAGGATTGATTTGTCCATTCCCATGCCACGAATGGTCACCCCGTCCACATTCAGGCTAAGCGAGCGGTCTATTTTGTGAATGCCTTCGGGGATGAGAATCACATCACCCGGTTTGGCTCCGATCAATTGTTCAAGAAGCTGATCTTGAAAGCTTTGGACCTCTGATATATCGGTAGTTTGCCGACCACATCCCGCCAAAAGCAATAATGACGCCCCCAAAATTGCGATTATTTTCATTTTCATCAACATCGCTCTCTTCCCTTGATCAAATTTGCGTTAAGGTCTTGCTATTGGGATCAGAATAAACCAATCCTGCCGTTTGTCGAACGCTCTATACAGGCTTGTTGTCCACTAAATTATTGCCACTTGGCACCGACATATCGATGGCATCGACTATTTGGGAGAAACTAAATGGCCTCACTGGCTGATATAGTCCAAGCCTTGCCTAAGGCTGAATTGCATTTACATATTGAAGGCTCGCTGGAGCCGGAATTAATGATGGCCTTAGCCGAACGCAATGGTGTAAAATTGCCGTTTAACTCGGTTGAGGAAATAAAAGCCGCTTATGAATTTTCCAACCTTCAGGAATTTCTCGATATTTATTATCAAGGCATGTCAGTGCTGCAAACGACACAAGATTTTTATGATTTAACCATGGCCTATCTAGGCCGCGCCCATAAAGACAATGTCAAACATGTAGAAATTTTCTTTGATCCGCAGGGCCATACGGAACGTGGGGTTGAATTTGCAACCGCCATTGACGGCATTCTTGACGGGTTGGCCGAGGGGGAAAAACAGTTTGGCATTACATCCCACCTGATTATGTCTTTCTTGCGCCATCTTTCCGAGGAAGAGGCTTTTACGGTTTTAGAGCAATCAAAGCCGTGGCATGATCGCATTTTGGGGGTTGGGTTGGATTCATCCGAACTGGGGCACCCCCCATCCAAATTCACTCGGGTTTTCGCCGCCGCACGAGCTCTGGGATTAAAAGCCTTTGCCCATGGTGGCGAAGAAGGCCCGCCGGAATATGTTTGGGAATGCCTTGATCAATTACAGGTGGATCGGCTCGACCATGGCAATCGGGCGCTGGAAGATCCAAAATTGGTGGAAAGGCTGGTCGAAGAGAATATCGCCTTAACCGTTTGCCCTCTCTCCAATTTAAAACTCTGCGTCGTTGATAATTTACACAATCACCCCTTGAAGAAAATGTTGGATTTGGGGCTTAAAGCGACCATCAATTCTGATGATCCCTCTTATTTCGGCGGCTATGTGGGGGACAATTATTTGCTCACCGCTGAGGCATTGGGGCTAGGGGCAGCAGAACTCGCCCGCTGTGCGCGCAACGCTTTTGAGGCCAGCTTTATGGACAAGGACCGAAAACAGCAGTTCTACCGTGATATTGAAGCACTGATTACATAAAAACGCAAATCAATCATCCGGTAGCGCATCGAATTCTTTTCTTTTTTGCTGTTCCCATTTTACGAAATCTTCTGGCGATTTCATAGAGGCTTTCATCTTCTGCATGGCATCAAGATGGGCTTGATCCTGTTGTGCGAACATCGCCATCCCATGCTGCTTGCTCATTTCCTTGATTTCATCAAATGTGTTGGCGCGAAATTCAAGGTCGCACGCGCCCCCGAGCTCTTTGCAATTCATCGTTTTCATTATTTCCTCCTGGCTTAATTATTTTACGCTGATAAATAATTCATACATTATGGAAGGCTGTTTTATAGGGAGCTGTTTTCGACTAAAGCACCTGCAAGCCCACACTATTTTATCAAGCCAACCGGGCCTGCTTTTTGCCCACCCTGCTCAATTAAATTGCCTATTTCCTTCGTCAGGCGCTCCCGGTCTTTTGCGTCTTTGGGGTTTATACAATAGTCCACTTCCCCCTCGCGGCCCCATAAAACTTGGTGAACATCCAGAATGGTACTATTTTTTTCAAGATAAGCATCAAGCAATGCGCGGGTTTCTCGATTAGGCCCACAACAATAAGAGCCAAAACGCACCCGG
>JALWRV010000327.1 GCA_027080545.1 Parvularculaceae bacterium | reverse complement strand
CCCCGGTGGGGTTCGAGGGGGCATTGAAGATCAGCCATTTGGTTTGCGGCGTAATCGCCGCTTCCAGCGCTTCCGGGGTCAAGCGAAATCCCTGCTCTTGCGTGGTCTCGATAATCACCGGTGTGCCAGAGGCCAACAACACCATATCCGGATAAGAAACCCAATAAGGGGCCGGAATAATCACCTCATCACCAGGGTTAAGCGACGCCAACAAGGCCGCATAGAGCATATATTTGCCCCCGGTGGAAACCGTGATCTGATCAAGCCCGTAAGAGAGATTATTATCCCGTTGAAACTTGGCCTGAATGGCTTTTTTCAAAGATGGAATACCGTCAATGGCCGTATATTTGGTCTCACCACGACGAATCGCGTCAATGGCCGCTTCTTTTACAAAATCCGGCGTATCAAAATCTGGCTCCCCGGCCCCAAGACCGATCACATCAACCCCGCGCGCTTTCAGCTCCCGAGCCTTTTGGCTAACCGCCAGGGTTGGGGAGGGTTTAACCCGTGACAAGGCTTCGGAGGTGGTGAATTCAAACATGCTCATGCTCCACAAAATGGTCCCCAAACATCACCTCTTTGTGACCTAGGCCGAAACTGATTGCAACCATGCCCCTTGGCTCTAGCTCTCGTCTGGTCAATAGAGAGGGGATGGATTAGGCTAGTGCCTCCAAGATGCGTCAAAAAGGTGCCGACCATGAGACCCAAAATTTCCATCCTTTCCGTCCTATCCGCGAGTTGCCTGATGCTGGCGCTCACCCCCCCGGCTCTGGCCACTGATAAGGTGCCACCGGCCGAAGTAATGAAACTATATGATATCGCCACCGCTCCTTCTCCCGCGCGCATCCGCGCCGACATACAAACCCTGGTCGATTTCGGTACCCGCCACACCCTCTCGGATACCACCAGCGAAACCCGTGGCATTGGGGCTGCGCGGCGGTGGATTTTTGACGAATTTGAAACCATCTCTAAAGAGTGCGGCGGTTGTCTTGAAGTCATCTATGTGGCTGACATGGTCGAAGGGGAAAAACGCATCCCCGACGCCACACAAGTGGTCAATGTCATCGCCATCCAGCGGGGGCGCCTTGACCCCAACCGCTATGTGATGATGAGCGGCGACATTGATAGCCGCATTAGTGATGTGATGAACGCCAGCGACGATTCCCCGGGCGCCAATGACAATGCCTCCGGCATGGCCGGGGTTCTGGAAGCAGCGCGTATTTTAAGCCAATATGAATTTGATGGCTCGATCATTTATGCAGGCCTTTCCGGCGAAGAACAGGGATTGTTCGGGGGTAAAATTCTGGCTGCCAAGGCCATCGAAGAAGGCTGGCAAATCGAAGCCGTGCTTAATAATGATATGATTGCCAATATTGCTGGCATTGATGGGATAATCGACAATGTCACCGTGCGGGTTTTTTCCGAAGGAACCCGCGCCAATGAAACACCCGAAGAAGCCCGCGAGCGACGCTTTCGCGGGGGCGAGGTAGACAGCCCGTCACGCAATGTGGCGCGTCTTATCGACCGGCTTGCCGATCAATATGTGCCCAATCTCGATGTGATGATGGTTTATCGCCTTGATCGCTTTGGTCGCGGTGGCCACCACCGCCCGTTTAATGCGGCGGGCTTTCCCGGGGTGCGTATCATGGAGGCCCATGAACATTATGACCGACAGCATCAGGATTTACGAACTGAAAATGGCATAATTTATGGTGACAGCATGGCTGGCATAAACGAGATTTACGCGGCCAAAATCACCGGCCTCAACGCCGTTGCCCTGGCCATGATGGCCGATGCCCCACCCCCACCCGCCATGGTCGAAATGGAAGGGGCAGTGCAGCCCTCCACCACTTTGAAATGGCAACCGGCACGCGGCAAAGCGGCCCGCAACCTTGCGGGATATCGACTATATTGGCGCAAAACCACCGATCCCCAATGGCGCTATTCCCGCTTTGTGGGCAAGGTCGATCAATACACGCTGGAAAATGTGGTGATTGATAATTATTATTTCGGCGTTGCGGCAGTGGCCAAAGACGGTTCAGAAAGTCCGGTGGTTTTTCCCGGCTCTGCGGGCCGATTCTAAGCGATGATGCGCAAAAATATCCTGTCTTTTCTTGCCAAACCTATGCGTCTCCTATTAGGCGCAAGCCTGTTGCTGATCGCGGCTTGCACCTATTCTAATCGCGTGCAACTAACCATCGCCCGAGCCCCCAATCTGCCGCATCACGTTTATGATCTACCCCCTTTAAAAACCCGCGCCGAGATGGAACAGGCCCTAGAGACTTATGTCTACGGCACCATGCCTGCCAATGGACAGGCTTTATTGGTTGAAAGAACCACTCTTGATGCCAGCCCGCTAGGAGAGCAACTCATTGCCGAGCGCTGGCACATGCGCTTTCAAGCTGATGGCGAAGCCAAAAATCTGATAGCGGTTTTTGTGGCACCACAAACAGATGAAAAAGTGCCGCTGATTATCGCACAAAATTTTTGTTCGGTGCGTGCGAGCGCCTCGCCTCTGGTTCTCGCTCCCCTGGCCGATAGTAAAACCTATTGCGAAGGAGGTGGCTTTATCGGCAATCATGTGATGCCCTATATTTTCGGACGCTACGCCGCCGGACCTCCCCTAGCGATGATTGCCCAAAGAAAAATCGCGGTACTGTCCTTTTATAGTGGTGATTTTGTTGCCGATAATGAGGAGGATGGCTTGCGCGATCTAGAGCGGCTTTTTCCCAATGCGCGCCAAAGCGACAATCCTATCGGGGCGATTGCCGCTTGGGCTTTCGCTTATAGTCGTGCCGCTGATGTGGCCTTGCAAGATCCGCGCATCCGGCCCGATGCCATTTTCACCTATGGCCATTCCCGCCAAGGCAAATCAGCCCTATTGGCAGCCGCCTTCGATCCGCGTTTTGCCGGGGCCATTTCTCACCAATCCGGTACCGGCGGGGCCACTTTGTCGCGCAGTCAAAATGGCGAATCTGTGGCCAGCATCACCAAAAACTATCCCCATTGGTTTACCCCCCGCTATGGCACCCCCACACCCCCTCTCAACACACGGCCCATGGACCAACATTTTCTAATCGCCTTAATGGCCCCAAGGGCGCTTTTATTGGGCAATGCCCGCCGTGATGTATGGTCAGACCCGGAGGGCGCTTTCTTGGCCGCCCAGGCCGCCAGCCCCGCCTGGCAGGCTCAAGGCCACACTGGCCTCAGGGCAACGCGCCTCAATGATTGGAACCCGCAAGATGATATCGCCTTTTGGATGCGTCCCGGCACCCATGGACAGGTGGAGGAAGATTGGCCAGCTTTTCTCGACTTTGTTGCCGCTCACAGCCAACAACCCCCTAAACAAAAATAAAATGCCCGACCATAGGCCGGGCATTCCACATGATTATCAAGATGGTCAAAAGACCATCTAAAAGCCTTACATCGCTTTCAGATCACCCGCAGATGTCTTACCGCGTTTCGGATCTGTTTGCAGTTCGTAAGAAACTTTTTGTCCCTCATTCAAACCGCCAAGACCGGATTGCTCAACAGCACTAATGTGTACAAACACATCGGCACCGCCATCATCAGGCTGAATAAAACCATAACCTTTGGTTCCGTTGAACCATTTCACTGTACCAGTTGCCATGTCAAAAATCTCCTTGTTGCAACATTGGATAAAAATGCGCCCGCCCCAAGCCAACACCATAGAAAACCACAGCCAATGATCTCGCGATCATTTTCCTGCATTTTTTCACGGGGTGGAAATGGACCAAAACGCCATGAAGGAAATTTCTGCACGGGTTATTCACCATAGCAT
>JALWRV010000326.1 GCA_027080545.1 Parvularculaceae bacterium | reverse complement strand
CTGGCCCACAAATTTCCCGCTGAGCAGGCGCGCACACAGCTATTGGATATTGATATTCAGGTGGGGCGTACGGGGGTTTTAACGCCGGTGGCAAAATTGCAGCCGGTGACTGTCGGTGGGGTGGTAGTATCGAACGCCACGTTGCACAATGAAGATGAAATTGCCCGCAAGGATATTCGTCTTAATGATTGGGTGATTGTACAACGGGCCGGGGATGTTATTCCGCAAATTGTGGAAGTGGATAAGAAGGCGCGGAACAAAAACGCCAAGCCTTATCGGTTTCCCGATCATTGTCCAGTTTGTGGTTCAGCGGCGGTGCGCGAGCATAATAACAAGACAGGGGCACTGGATGCGGCCCGGCGTTGCACGGGCGGTATGATTTGCGATGCGCAAATTGTTGAACGGTTAAAGCATTTTGTCTCGCGCCGCGCCTTTGACATTGATGGGCTTGGGGCAAAACAGGTTGAGCTGTTTCACCAACTCGGTTTAGTCAAGGAACCAGCGGATATTTTCACGTTGGCTGAGCGCGATAAAACATCGCTTACGCGGTTGAGAAATCTCGAAGGGTTCGGCGCAAAATCGGTTGAAAATTTATTCAACGCTATTGAGGCGCGTCGCCAGATTGGTTTGGGTCGGTTTATTTTTGCCTTGGGCATTCGCCATGTGGGGGAGACCAATGCCCAACTTTTGGCGCAAAATTTTTCCACCTTTGAGGCTTTTCGTACGATGGCTGAAAATATTGCCAGCGATGAGCAGGCCCGCGATAATTTCTTGGCCATTGATGGCATTGGGGAAACGGTGATGGAGGCTATTGGCAATTTTTTCCAAGAACCCCACAATGCGCAGGCGGTGGATAGGCTGTTGGATCAGGTGACCATCGCGGCAGAAGAAAAACTTGCCCATGATACCCCCGTTGCCAATAAGACCATTGTTTTTACCGGCTCTCTGGAAAGCATGACCAGAGATGAAGCCAAGGCCCAAGCCACGGGGTTAGGGGCAAAGGTGGCCGGTTCAGTTTCGGCCAAAACCGATATGGTGGTGGCTGGACCCGGGGCGGGGTCCAAGCTGAAAAAAGCCCAAGAGCTTGGGGTAAAAATATTAAGCGAAGCCGAATGGAATGCTTTGGTAGCAGACTATCTCTAGGACTCAAATTGTGGGTAAGGCCTAGAGAGGTGCGGTCATTTTCATCATCCAGTCGCGGGTCTCAGCCTCTAATCGGTCGCTTAGGGCATCGCGCACCTTGGCATGATAATCATTAACCCAACTTATTTCTTGAGGGCTAAGCAAGGCGGTATCGATGAGGGTGCGATCGAGCGGGGCCAAGGTGATGGTTTCAAACCCCATCATTTCCCGTTCACCCCCTTCAATGGCTTGGGGTTGGGTGACGATGACAAGATTTTCAATGCGAATACCAAACTTACCTTGCTTGTAAAAGCCCGGCTCGTTTGAGCAGATCATGCCCGGCAAGAGCGGTTGGGTGATGGCTTTTTTGGAAATATTCTGTGGGCCTTCATGGACACCCAGATAGGCCCCGACCCCATGTCCGGTTCCATGATCATAATCAAGCCCTGCCTGCCATAAGGGTAGGCGCGCCAGACAGTCCAGCGCATGGCCGGTGGTGCCCATGGGAAAGCGGGCAGTGGCCAGAGCGATATGGCCTTTTAACACCAGCGTGTAACATTTTTTCATTTCATCACTGGGGGTACCCAGAGCGATGGTGCGGGTGATATCGGTGGTGCCGTCAGCATATTGGCCACCGGAGTCGATGAGATAGAGGGTGCCTTGTTCCAGTTTTTTATCACTATCTATGGTCACCCGATAATGGGGTTGCGCCCCGTGATCAGCGACCGCAGAGATGGAATCAAAGGAAATATCGTTGAGCAGGTTGGACGCCTTGCGAAATTCTTCCAATTTTTCGGCGGCTTTGATTTCGGTTAGATGGCCCTTGGGTGCTTCTCTGTCAATCCAGTGCAAAAACTCTGTCACGGCGACCCCGTCACGAATATGCGCGGTACGGGTGCCCTGCTGCTCTACCGCGTTTTTGGTGGCGCGGGGTAGGGCGCAGGGGTCAGGGGCCTCAATCAGTTTTGCGCCAGCCTTGGCTAACTGATCGTAAAATTTGTAGGGGGCGAGATTGGGGTCGATCATCACGCTCTTGGCCTGTTGGCCAAGTTTTTCGAGAACGTTTGGCAGTTCCTGTTCTTCTTTGATGGTAATTTGGTCGCCTAAATGGGTCCGCACCGCATCGGTTATTTTGCGGCCATCGACAAAAAGCTGAACGCTGCCATCGGTGAATAATAGCGCCCGGCCTAGGGGCAAGGGGGTGGCGTGAACATCCCTCCCTCGAATATTCATTAGCCACGCCAGCGAATGGGGGGCGGTTAGTAAAACCGCATCGGCCCCTTTAGCCTTGATTGCTTCAGCGATTTCGGCGCGTTTATCCTCAGCGCTGCGCCCGGCAAATTCCAGACCGTGGGGTTTAATGGGGTGGACCGGTGCAGATGGTCTGTCCTGCCAAGCCGCATCAATGGGGTTCTCCACCACCGCCACCAATGTGGCTCCGGCGGCTTTGGTGGCCGCCAGTAAGCGATTGACAGAACCTTTGGCGTGCAACATGGGATCATAGCCGATGCGCATATTTTTTTTGGCATTGGCTTTTATCCACGCGCTTGGCGGGGTTTCGATTAAATCTTCATAGGTAAAAAAGCGATCATCTACCTGTTGGCGTACTTGCAATGTATAGCGTCCATCAACAAAAATTACGGCGTGATCTTGAAGAATGATGGCTGCCCCCGCAGAACCGGAAAAGCCGGAGACCCACATCAACCGCTCAGCACATTCCGGTAAATATTCATTCAAATATTCATCATCATGGGGCACCACAAAGGCGTCTATATTTTGTGCCTTCATGGCTTTGCGCATCAGGGGCAAATGTTTTTCAGCAAAGTTACGGTCTGACTTGGATTCATAGGTCTGGAACATGCAGGATCTCCCGAAAAAGCCCCTCATAGATAGGCCCTTCCAGATGAAGTTTCCAGCTTTATCAGGGGCTGTTTTGTAAGATAAGAATGGGCCAGGTTTCCTGATCTATCCGGTCATGGAGATGAAATCCCATGGCCTTATAGGCGCTTAGCACCTGTGGGGCCTGTTTTTCTAATAAACCGGCAAGAATGATGGTGGCCTTGTCGCTGGCATGGTTGGCGATCGCCGGGGCGAGAGCGACCAACGGACCCGCGAGGATATTGGCAAAGATGAAATCGAAGGGAGCGCGGGCAGCGATGAGGGGATGTTGAAACCCGTCTGCACAAATAAAGTCGATCGTGTCGACTGCGTTTAGGGCCGCATTTTTAGTGGCGATGTCAACGGATATGGGATCGATATCGGTTGCCAGAACGGGGGTGGACCAGATTTTTGCCGCCGCGATGGCCAGCACCGCCGAGCCAGTGCCAATATCGAGAATATTGTCAGGCTCAAAGGCCAGACATTTTTCCAATGCTTTTAAACATCCCGCCGTGGTTGGGTGATGGCCCGTGCCGAAAGCCTGATTGGCATCAATGCGGATGGGTACAGCTTTTGGGTCGTTGGGCAATTTATCTGCATCATGGATACCATAGAGGATAAACTGGCCTGCGCTGACAATGCCCAGCCCTTTCAGAGAATGGGCGACCCAATCAATGTCGGGAATATCTTCCCACTGGACGGGTACATAGTCGAGGGCGAGGGCGTCAAATAGAGAGCGAAACGCCGCTTCTTCGCGAGGTTGGTCAAAATAGGCCTCAAGACACCAAGCGCTTTCATCATCTTCGGCGATGGGATCGAGCTTTTG
>JALWRV010000325.1 GCA_027080545.1 Parvularculaceae bacterium | reverse complement strand
AGGCGGCCGATGCCTATGGGGCCTTTGATGAGGCCATGGAAAAATTGGAAAAACGGGTGCGCCGCTATAAAAGACGGTTGAAAAATCACCACACCCATGGGGCCGAACGGGCAAGGGCCGAAGCGGCTTCTTCCTATGTGCTACAGGCCCCGCTTGCGGATATGGAAGAAGAGACGGGGGATGATAATCCTATCATTATCGCAGAAAACCCCACAGAGCTGCGCCACCTCTCCGTCTCTGATGCTGTCATGCAGCTAGAGTTAACGGAAGAGCCGGTGCTGGTGTTTAAAAATGCGGCCCATGGGGGCACTTCGGTGGTCTATTGGCGGCGCGATGGTAATATTGGTTGGGTCGATTCGCCGCCCCCAACGAAATAGCCTCACAAAAAACCACATGAAAACAATGGGTTGCTGATGTGTCGCCAAAAAGAGTGCTGGGTAAAAATAAGTCTTTTTTCTGGTCTCTTTTGCGGCTAGAACCCCCGCAAATTTGAAAAAAGGCATATTTCTTGCGTTTTCGCTGGGGGTGGAGAGGAGATCGGTGCCACTGGCGCAAAATTGATCTCCCCCCGCCTCGTGATAATGCTAGACTGGGTCTCTGGTGGCTCCCCAATGGATGATAAGATTTCACCGGTGCGCCTTGATTAAGGTAGTTTTATGAGTAATTTCAATAGCTTGCTGACGCCTGAAAGGGTATTGGTATCAATCAAGCCCCATTGCAAGCGCGAAGCTCTGGCAATGATTGCGGATTTGGCTGGCGAACAGTTGGATCTGGAGTCGTCGGATATATTGGACACGCTCTTGGCCCGTGAACGCCTCGGCTCTACAGGTATTGGTAATGGTGTTGCCATTCCCCATGGCAAGCTGGCGGGGCTTTCCGGGATGATCGGTTTTTTTGCTCGTCTCGATGAGCCGATAGATTTTGACGCTCTTGATGATGAGCCGGTTGATCTGGTGTTTGTGTTGTTGGCGCCGGACGAATCCAATGCCATGCATTTGAAAGCTCTTTCCAAAATCGCCCGCTTGATGCGCGACGAAAAAACCAGAGCGGCGCTGCGCGGGGCACAAGACGCCGAAGCCCTGCTGGCCATTATTCTTGATGAAAGCCAATCGCAAGCGGCTTAAAACAAGCTTTCGTTTTACTTTCCTAGCCAAACATCAATATGCGTGAGCGGGCGGTAATATCCCCATTTTTATAGGGTATCGTCAGTAGGAGGATTATGCAGCCAGAGACATGTCCATGGCTGATTTCTGCTTTGGCGTGATACCGCCGATGGCCATATTGGGTCGTTCGTTGTTGTAAGTCCAGAGCCAGTCTGTCGGAGCTTCTTCGGCTTCCCTCCGTACTCCACAACTTAGTACCACGCTAGAAGCCTTGGATTTGTCCAAAATCACCCAAGGCGAAGGGCGCGTTTTATTACTTCTCTCGGAAGGGTTAACGAGCAAGCAGATTGCCGCGCAGCTCCATATTAGTCACCGCACGGTACAGGCTCACAGACGCAATATTGCCGAAAAGCTGGGCATTACAGGAACAAATCAGCTTTTGCACTTTGCCATATCCATCCGTGAGAAATTGAAACAAATGGATTAATGTTGCATCTATAAAACAATTGCTCTGTAAAAAATAGCATATGGGCGGAGATAAGAAGGAGAGTGTCGTGGTACAAATTGCCATCATTCAAGAACCACCGGTCTATCTGGATTTAAAGAAATCTATTGAGCGTGCTGTAACCTTAATTGCCGAAGCTGCGAAGGGGGGAAGCGCGATGGTCGTTTTTCCAGAGGCGTGGTTGCCCGGCTATCCAACCTTTGTATGGCGGTTGTCCCCAGGAGCAGATATGGGGAAAACCGATACGCTCTATGCTCGCTTATTGGCAAATTCGGTTGATGTGAACAAAGGCGATTTGGGCCCTATACAAGAGGTTGCCAGAGAGCATGGTGTGGTTGTTGTCATTGGCTATCAAGAGGTGGATAGTAGTGCCAGCGGCAGCACTCTCTTCAATAGTTGCGCTATCATTGATGCGGATGGCCGATTAGCCAATACGCACCGCAAACTTATGCCAACCAATCCTGAGCGCATGGTTTGGGGTTTTGGCGATGGGTCCGGATTGAATGTGGTAGACACAGCAGTTGGTCGAGTAGGCACATTGATTTGTTGGGAGAACTATATGCCTCTAGCCCGCTTTGCACTCTATGCACAAAATATCGACATATATGTGGCTCCCACATGGGATAGTGGAGAAACATGGTTAGCTACCATGCAGCACATCGCTCGCGAAGGGGGATGTTGGGTTATTGGTTGCGCTACAACTCTGGAAGCATCTGATATACCTGAAGATATACCGTTTAGAGAGGAGCTATTCCCTGATGCCAATGAATGGATTAATCCGGGTGATGCGGTAATATATAAACCATTTGGTGGCCTTGTTGCTGGCCCAATGCACCGCGAAAAGGGAATCCTATCCGCTGAAATTGATATTGATATTGTTAGGGCGTCGCGCCGGAAGTTTGATGCGAGTGGCCATTACGCACGCCCAGATATATTCACCCTATCGGTCAATAGAGAGAAACAGTCGCCGATTGGTTTTAAGTAATTAGCATTATTTATGGTCGTCTGAGAGGTGGTTTGCATATACTGTAAGTACAAAAATTAATTCAATTAGTTAATGTGGATTGCTGGTGGAGAGAGGGATTCGAACCACGCCTAACCGAAGGTTGGGCCAGAATAGTCGAGGGTTCTTTTCAAAGGTAAAAAGGTGGCGGAGAGAGAGGGATTCGAACCCTCGGTACGGTTGCCCGCACAACGGTTTTCGAGACCGCCCCGTTCGACCACTCCGGCACCTCTCCGTAAGGAGATGTGCCGAGAAAAGTGATCGAACCATTAAAGGCTAGCAGGCAAAGCCTGCGGGCGACCACTCCGGCACCTCTCCTGATGATGGGGTTTAGCTTCTTGCTGATGGTGAGGCAAGGGCCGCGACTGCGGCCCCGGCAATCGTTTGCCGCCCTGCCGGAGGTATTCGCGTAGCGAATTGCCGTGAGGTAAAACAAGTGGTTGAACTAAACTTATAACTAGTGCGCTGTGCGCACGGGTTTTTTAGGTTTGGCGTGCAAGGCACGCCGGGCACTCCGGCACCTCTCCTGATGATGGGGTTTAGCTGTTCGTTGATTGTGGGGCAAGGGGCGTGAGCCCCGCTTTTGCGGGGGCATTCGCGCCCTCTGGTTCCCATTTTTATAGAGTTTGGCAGGCTTTTAGATGAAGCTTGGTTTTGTTTGCGAGAATAGCCGGGCTATCGGGTGGAAGGGAGCAGAGCTGGGTCCCGGGTCTGCGAAGCAGCATTTCATGCTGCATCGCGCACGGGATGACGATCTTTCTTTTTTCATCCTTCGACCCCCATTTTCATGGGGGCTGGCAAGCTCTTAGGTGATACGTAGAGTGGGCGTGGTCCACAAAATTCTTACATCCGGTGTTCTTTGAAGAAGATGCCGTTGGCGCGTTGGGTTTCGCGAATGAATTGGATGATCGAGGTGATTTCCTCATCACTAACCTGCGTTTGCGGGGGCATATCCCCGAACTGCCAATGGTGTGCTCGTGTGCCCATTTTGGCAGCGCGGACGATCGCTCCATCCCCATGATGTCCGGGATTATAAATATCGTGAATGAGGGGTGGGCCTTGGTTGGTGCCACCGCCATTGGCCCCGTGGCACTGGGCGCAATTGGCCCGAAAGGCGGTTTGTCCCTTTTTGCCTAGTTTAGAAAGTTTCGGCACGGTGACATCGATGGTTTGTTGAGAGCCGTTGCTTTCTTTGTTTCCACAGCCAGCAACGCCAAGCG
>JALWRV010000324.1 GCA_027080545.1 Parvularculaceae bacterium | reverse complement strand
AGTCGCCGTCAACTTGTGACGGTTGACCGTAGCGAATTGTGGGCGGGGCGTCCGGAGAAAAAGCTGGTTGAAGGGCTACACTCCAAAGCAGGGCGTAATAATAATGGCCGTATCACCGTGCGTCGTCGTGGCGGTGGTGCGAAAAAGCTTTATCGTATTATCGATTTTAAGCGTCGCCGTTTTGACGAGGTCGCAACGGTTGAGCGTTTGGAATATGATCCCAACCGCACCGCCTTTATCGCTTTGATTGGCTATGAAGATGGGACAAAATCTTACATTTTGGCACCGCAGCGTTTGAAAGAGGGTGACAAGATTGTTGCCAGTGAAAAAGCGGATGTGAAGCCAGGCAATGCGATGCCGTTGAAGAACATTCCGGTCGGTTCGATCATTCACAATGTGGAAATGAAGCCGGGCAAAGGTGGGCAAATCGCCCGGGCCGCTGGTGCTTATGTTCAGCTTGTGGGTCGCGATTCCGGTTATGCACAGCTTCGATTGCAATCTGGCGAAGTGCGTCGGGTATTGGGTGAGTGTATGGCCACCATCGGTGCTGTCTCTAACCCGGATCACATGAATGAAAATCTCGGCAAAGCCGGTCGTGCACGTTTGAAGGGCAATCGCCCGGCGGTACGCGGCGTTGTGATGAACCCGGTTGATCACCCCCATGGGGGCGGCGAAGGTCGCACCTCCGGTGGTCGCCACCCCGTATCACCGTGGGGCAAGCCAACCAAAGGCAAGCGCACCCGCAAAAATAAGAAAACTGACGGTCTGATTATCCGGTCGCGTCATGCCCGGAAAAAAGGTCGATAGGAGAGTAGATTATGCCTCGTTCCGTATGGAAAGGACCCTTTGTCGATCGCTATCTCCTGAAGAAGGTAGAAGAAGCGGCCAATGGTCAACACAAAGGTGGTATCAAAACGTGGTCGCGTCGGTCGACCATTTTACCGCAATTCGTTGGCCAGACTTTCAATGTCTATAATGGCACCAAATTCATTCCCGTGCATGTGAATGAAGACATGGTGGGCCATAAGCTCGGCGAATTTTCACCGACCCGAACTTATTATGGTCACGGCGCCGATAAAAAAGCGAAGCGGAAATAGTCATGGGACAGAAGAAAAACGAACGCAGAGTGGCTGAGGGACAGGCGATGGCGAAAGCCCGCATGTTGCGCACGTCACCGCAAAAGCTAAATCTGGTTGCTCAGCTCATTCGCGGCAAAAAGGTTGAGAACGCTTTGTCAGACCTTGAGTTTTCGCGCAAGCGGATTGCTAAAGAGGTCAAGAAGGTGCTGGAAAGCGCTATTGCCAATGCCGAGAACAATCACGATCTTGATATTGATGCGCTGGTTGTTGATCAGGCTTTTGTTGGCAAAAATCTTGTAATGAAGCGGTTTAAAGCGCGTGCCCGGGGCCGTGGGGCGCGGATTTTGAAACCGTTTTCGGAAATTACTATCGTGGTCAAAGAAGTTGAGGAGGCCGCATAATGGGTCAGAAAGTAAACCCGATTGGTCTTCGTCTGGGCATCAACCGGACCTGGGATAGCCGCTGGTTCGCTGCCAAGGGCAATTTTGGCGATTTGTTGCATGAAGATTTGGCCATTCGCAAATATTTGCAAAAGAAGCTGGCGACCGCCGGGGTTTCGCGCATCGTTATTGAGCGTCCCCATAAAAAATGCCGAGTGACCATTTATACCGCGCGCCCCGGGTTGGTGATCGGTAAAAAGGGTGCGGATATTGAAAAGCTGCGCCAAGAGCTGTCAAAACTGTCTTCTTCGGAAACGGTGCTAAACATTGTTGAAGTGCGCAAGCCTGAGATTGATTCGACTCTGGTGGCTGAAAATATTGCCCAACAGCTTGAACGTCGGGTGTCTTTTCGTCGTGCCATGAAACGGGCCATGCAAACGGCGCAACGCATGGGCGCTTTGGGTATTCGTATTAATTGCTCTGGTCGCCTTGGCGGCGCTGAGATTGCGCGCATGGAATGGTATCGCGAGGGGCGGGTGCCGCTGCATACGTTGCGCGCCGATATTGATTATGGTGTTGCCACCGCGCGCACCACCTATGGCGCCATCGGTATCAAAGTGTGGATTTTCAAAGGCGAGATCATGGAACATGATCCCATGGCTCAGGAAAAACGCATGATCGAAATGCAAACATCGGGCGGACCGTCTGGCGGCAATCGGGATCGCGCGCCACGTCGACGTACGGAAAAAGCGAGTTAGTTATTAAAGGAAGCCAAACCCTCCCCATCAGCGGGGGTGTGTTATGGGAGAATGAACAATGATGCAGCCAAAACGGACCAAGTTCCGTAAAATGCACAAAGGCCGGATTAAGGGCAAAGCTAAAGGCGGGACCGAGTTAAACTTCGGGTCTTATGGCCTCAAAGCCTTGCAGCCGGAGCGGGTAACCGCACGTCAGATCGAAGCGTCCCGTCGGGCCATCACGCGCCAGATGAAACGGGCCGGTCGGGTGTGGATCCGTATCTTCCCAGATGTGCCGGTTACGAAAAAACCGACCGAGGTACGCATGGGTAAAGGTAAGGGTTCGGTTGAGTTTTGGGCTGCCAAGGTCAAGCCAGGCCGGATCATGTTTGAAATTGATGGGGTGCCGGAAGATGTGGCGCGCCGGGCGTTGGAGTTGGGGGCCGCAAAATTGCCGGTTCGCACCCGTATCGTCAAACGGATTGAAGCGTAGGAGAGTTGACAATGAAAGCTTCTGAAGTACGCGATCTGTCCGCCGATGAGCTGAAGGCCAAATTGTTGGATCTGAAAAAAGAGCAGTTCAATTTGCGTTTTCAAAAAGCCACCGGAGCATTGGAAAAAACCGCGCGTCTGGCGCAAATCCGTCGTGATGTGGCGCGGGTTAAAACAATTTTGCAGGAAAAGTCTGCGGTATCAGCGTCTTAAAGTTAAAGCGTTGGACCATTAAGAGGTAACGGAGAAGAAAATGCCGAAGCGTCAATTGCAAGGCGAGGTAGTGAGCGACAAAGGCGATCAGACGATTGTCGTACGCATTGATCGCGTGTTCACACACCCGCTGTTCAAAAAGACTGTGCGTCGTTCAAAGCGCTATCATGCGCATGATCATGCCAATAAGTTCAAAGTGGGTGATCTGGTTATCATTCAAGAATGTGCGCCAAAGTCAAAGCTGAAACGCTGGGAAGTTATCGGCGCCGGTAGTTTGTAACACAATCGCCATGATGAGTGGTGGTTTTAAGGAGGGTCGAAAATGATCCAGATGCAATCAAATTTAGATGTTGCTGATAATTCTGGCGCCAAGCGCGTTCAGTGCATCAAGGTGCTTGGCGGCTCTAAGCGTAAATATGCCGGTGTTGGCGATATCATTGTCGTTTCCATTAAGGAAGCCATGCCGCGGGGCCGCGTGAAAAAGGGCCAGGTTATGAAAGCGGTTGTGGTTCGCACGGCCAAGGACATCAAACGTCGGGATGGCTCGGTTATTCGCTTCGATAATAACGCGGCCGTCTTGATCAATAATAACAAAGAGCCGATCGGCACCCGTATCTTTGGGCCGGTGACCCGCGAATTGCGCGCCGCCAACCATATGAAGATCGTGTCTTTGGCCCCAGAAGTTTTGTAGGAGCTGCAGATCATGGCTGCTAAAATTAAAAAAGGCGACGCTGTCATCATCATGGCAGGCAAGGACAAAGGCAAAGAGGGCACTGTGCTCGAAGTGCGTCCCGTCGACGAAAAAATTATTGTGGAAGGCATCAACATGATGGCTCGCCACACCAAGCCAAGCCAGACACAATCTGGCGGGATTGTGCGCACGGAAGCGCCGTTGGATGTTTCAAATGTGATGTTGAAAGATCCTAAAGACGGCAAGCCCACGCGCGTAGGTTTCAAGATTGAAGAAGGCCGCAAGGTGCGTTTCGCTAAGCGGTCGGGTGAGGTTATCGATGGCTGAGGCACAAACATACACGCCGCGTCTGAAGAAGATGTATAAGGATGTCATCCGCTCGAATATGCAGGAAAAGTTTTCCTACAAGAACGTGATGCAAATTCCGGGGTTGGAAAAAGTGGTTATCAATATGGGCGTTGGCGATGCCGTCAATGACCGTAAGGTGATTGAAAAAGCCATGAGTGAGCTGACAGCCATTGCCGGTCAAAAACCGGTGGTGACCAAAGCCAAAAAATCTATCGCTGGATTTAAACTGCGCGAAGAAATGGCAATTGGCGTGAAGGTTACGTTGCGCAAGGATCAAATGTTCGAATTTATCGATCGGCTGGTTACCGTAGCTTTACCGCGGGTGCGAGACTTTCGCGGACTGAATGCCAAGAGTTTTGATGGTCGGGGCAATTTCGCCATGGGCCTCAAGGAACATATTGTGTTCCCCGAAATTGACTATGACAAAGTCGATAAAATTCGTGGCATGGACATTGTTGTCTGCACCACGGCAAAAACCGATGAAGAGGCGCAGGCGCTTCTTTCTGAATTTAACTTCCCTTTCCGCAAATAGGTCAGGTCTGGAAAACTGGAAACCGGCTTAACGGAGGCTATGAATGGCTAAAAAAGCAATGGTAGAGCGCGATTTGAAAAGACGTCGTCTCGCCAAAAAATATGAAAATAAACGCGAAGCGCTGAAAGCGATCATTCGGGATGAAAATGCATCACCGGAAGACAAGTTTAAGGCGACTTTGAAACTGGCCGAATTGCCGCGCAATTCTTCCAAAACGCGTATTCGCAATCGTTGCGAAGTAACTGGGCGTCCGCGTGGTTATTATCGTAAATTGCGTATGTCGCGGATCGCGTTACGTGAATATGGGTCCAGCGGGTTAATCCCGGGCCTTGTGAAATCTAGTTGGTAGGGGAGCGAAACTTATGATCAACGATCCAATAGGTGATTTGCTTACCCGTATCCGCAATGCGCAAATGCGGGGTCTGTCTAAAACTCAGTCGCCACGTTCCAAACTGCGCGGTTGGGTTCTCGATGTATTGCAATCGGAAGGCTATATTCGTGGCTATTCTGAAAGCGAGCAAAATGGCAAAAGCCAGTTCGACATTGAATTAAAATATTTTGATGGCGCGCCGGTAATTCAAAAAATCAAACGCATCTCCAAGCCGGGGCGGCGGGTTTATTCTTCCGTGGATGAATTGACACCGGTACGCAATGGTCTGGGCATTTCGATCTTATCGACGCCCAAAGGTGTGATGTCTGATAGTGCCGCGCGCGCAGCCAATGTTGGCGGCGAAGTGTTGGCGCAAGTCTATTAAACACAAGCCTCGATAGGTTTGAGTGTAACAAAAGGTTGAGGAGGCTTTTCATGTCTCGAATTGGTAAAAAACCTGTCGCTATTCCGTCTGGCGTGACGGTGACAGTTGATGGTCAGTTGGTGACCGCAAAAGGACCGAAAGGCGAACAGTCTTTTGTGGTCAATGAATTGTGTTCAGTGGCCATGGAAGATGAGGGTATTACGGTTAAGCCCGTAGACCAATCAAAGCCTGCGCGTTCGAGCTGGGGCATGTCACGCACCATGATCTCCAATATTTGCGAGGGCGTTGCTAACGGCTTCACTAAAAAATTGGAGTTACACGGGGTTGGTTATCGGGCACAGATGAAGGGCAAGCAGCTCTCGCTCGCGCTCGGGTTTAGCCATGATGTGTTGTTCGATGCCCCTGAAGGGGTGACGATCAATGTGCCCAAGCAAACCGAGATCGAAATTAGCGGCATCGACAAGCAGGCGGTTGGTCAAGTGGCTGCCAAGATTCGCGCTTTCCGTCCGCCTGAGCCTTATAAAGGCAAAGGCGTGCGCTATGCCGGTGAATATATTTTCCGCAAGGAAGGTAAGAAGAAATAATAGCTGAGGGCGTGCCCCATGGCTGTTCAGAATTAGCAAGAGACATAAGGTTTACAAACAATGGCTCAGACAGAAAAAGCAAAATTACAGGCTCGCGCCCGACGTACGCGCGCCAGTCTGGCAAAAAAATCACGGGGCCGCGTTCGCTTGTCGGTATTTCGCTCAGGTAAAAATATCTCTGCGCAAATCATCGATGACAAGGCTGGCAAGACCATCGCTTCAGCTTCTTCCATAGAAAAAGCTATGCGCGATAGTTTGAAAAAAGGCTCAGACGTGGAAGCCGCCAGCAAGGTTGGTAAATTGCTCGCTGAACGGGCAACCAAGGCGGGTGTTACCGAAGTGGTATTTGACCGCGGTGGATATATTTTTCATGGCCGTGTGAAAGCATTGGCCGAAGCCGCCCGTGAAGGCGGATTGAAATTCTAAGGAGTTAGATGATGGCGCGTGAAGGCAGACAAGGCAAAGGCCGCAACCAGGGCGAAGAACGCGATGAATTCGTGGATCGTCTGGTCGCGATCAATCGCGTTGCGAAAACCGTGAAGGGCGGCAAAAATTTCGGCTTTGCGGCGCTGGTTGTCGTTGGTGATCAAAAGGGCCGGGTTGGTTTTGGTAAGGGCAAGGCGCGCGAGGTGCCAGAGGCTATTCGCAAAGCGGCTCAAGAAGCCAAACGTCATATGATTCGGGTGCCATTGCGCGAAGGCCGCACCTTGCACCATGATGGCGAAGGCCGTCACGGGGCTGGCAAGGTGGTGCTGCGTTCAGCGCCTCCAGGTACCGGCGTTATCGCGGGCGGGCCGATGCGGGCCGTTTTTGAGACCGTGGGTATTCAAGACGTTGTGGCCAAATCAATCGGCAGCTCCAATCCGTATAATATGGTGCGGGCGACCTTTGATGCGTTGAAAGAACAAACCAATCCGCGGGCGATTGCCGCCAAGCGGGGCATGAAGTTATCGGACATTCTGACCCGCCGCGGGGCTGCGCCGGAAGAAACTGCGCCGAAACAAGAAGAAGCAGCAAGCGACGCTTAAAACGCGCTATTGCGAAGGAGAATAACAATGGCGGCAAAGAAAATGCTGAAAGTACGTCAAACCGGATCGCCAATTCGGCGGCCCCAAGACCAGCGGGCAACCTTGGTTGGTTTGGGTTTGCGTAAAATCGGTCAAGTGCGCGAGCTGGAAGACACGCCTTCCGTGCGCGGCATGATCCGCAAAATTTCCCACATGGTGGAGATTGTTGAAGATTAGAGGGTGTAGCCCTCTCAAGTGGCCGATTAACGGTCAATTTTAGGCGAGGCGGGGCGGAAAAATTCTCCCGTCGCAAGTCAGGAGAAGAAGATGAAACTCAACGAGCTAAGAGATAATCCCGGTGCCCGTAAACCGAAAACCCGTGTGGGTCGTGGTATCGGTTCAGGCAAAGGCAAAACTGGTGGTCGCGGTGTGAAGGGGCAGAAATCCCGTTCCGGTGTGGCCATTCGGGCGTTTGAAGGCGGTCAGATGCCGCTGCACATGCGGATGCCAAAACGTGGGTTTAACAATCCGAACCGGTCCCGCTTTGCCGAATTGAATATTGGTGTTTTGCAGGCAGCGATTGATGATAAAAAACTTGATGCCAAAGCACTAATCAATGGCGAGACGCTGGTTGAAGCCGGTGTGTTGACACGGGTGCGCGATGGTGTGCGCCTGTTGGGCAAAGGAACATTGAAGGCCAGGGTCAATATCGAGGTGGCCTATGCCACCAAAGCAGCGCAAGCTGCGGTCGAGAAAGCTGGTGGCTCGGTGAGTATTGTGGCGGTAAAAGGCGTCACAAAAAAAGAGCCCAAGTCCGAAAAAACGGCGAAAAAATAAGCTTTTCGGTGTTGGCGCTGCCTTCTTGCAATGAAGCTGCCCCAACGCCACATGGGCAAGGTACGCCAGAAAAGGCCCAACAAGGGCCTAGATGGCCCTAGTTTACGAGATGGTTAGAGCGATATTATGACTTCAGCTGCCGAACAATTTGCCTCCAACGCGTCATTTTCCGATTTTGCCAAAGCGGACGAGTTGAAAAAGCGGTTGCTGTTTGCCCTAGGTGCGCTGATTGTCTATCGCATCGGCACCTTCATTCCGATACCGGGGGTTGATCCGGATGTGTTTAAGGCGGCCTTCCAAAGCCAGACCGCTGGTGGTGGCCTGCTTGGCACGTTTAACCTCTTCTCCGGTGGGGCGGTTGAGCGGATGGCGATTTTTGCTCTCAATATCATGCCCTATATTTCGGCCTCGATTATTATGCAGATGATGTCGTCGATCTTGCCCTCATTGGAAGCAATCAAGAAAGAGGGCGAGCAGGGGCGTCGTCAGATCAATGTCTATACGCGCTATCTCACCGTGGTTTTGTCCTTGATGCAGGGCTTTTTCATCGCTTCGACCTTGCAGGGAACAGTTTCCAACGGGGTGGCGGCGGTGGCCAATCCGGGCTTTTTCTTTCTGTTCTCCACGACCATTACCTTGACGGGCGGAGTATTATTCCTGCTCTGGTTAGGGGAGCAAATCACCGCTAGAGGGATTGGCAACGGGGTCTCTTTGATCATCATGGCGGGGATTGTGGCGGAGTTACCGCGCGCGGCGGCTGGTATGTTGGCTCAGGGCAGTGCGGGGGCCTTGCCGGGTGGGGTGATTGTTGCCGTTTTGTTGGGCGCCGTGGCGCTGATTGCTTTTGTGGTCTTTATGGAGCGCTCGCAACGTCGATTGATGGTGCAATATCCACGGCGTCAGGTGGGCAATAAAATGACCCAAGGGGAGAAGTCCCACTTACCCTTGAAGCTGAACACAGCCGGGGTTATCCCGCCAATCTTTGCTTCGTCGTTGCTGGCTTTGCCAATGACCGCTTTTGCGGCAATGGGCCCCAATGCGCCGGAATGGCTGCAGGTGGCCGCTCGAAATTTTGCGGTCGGTCAACCGCTCTATATGCTTTTTTATGGGCTCGGGATCCTTGCTTTCAGCTTTGTCTATACCTCAATCGTGTTTAACCCCACCGATGTGGCGGATAATCTGAAAAAATATGGGGGCTATATTCCGGGCTATCGCCCCGGTGCGCGCACCGCCGAATATATTGATTTTGTTCTCACCCGTCTGACCTTGATTGGGGCCATCTATCTGGTCTTCGTTTGCTTGTTGCCGGAATTTTTGCGTAGTCAGTTTTCAGGCATACCGGTCTATCTTGGCGGTACTTCGCTCTTGATCGTGGTTTCAGTGACTTTGGATACGGTGCAGCAAATTCAAGGCTATTTGTTGGCACAGCAATATGAGAGCCTGATCAAGAAGTCGAAAATCGGGGGACGTCGGCGGTGATTTTAATTTTTTTAGGCCCGCCCGGAGCCGGTAAGGGCACACAGGCGCGCCGAATTTCGGAAAAATATCGCATTCCTCAGCTCTCCACGGGCGATATGTTGCGGGCGGCTGTGGCCAGCGGCTCACCCATTGGCCAACAGGCAAAAACAGTAATGGATGCGGGCCATTTAGTTTCTGATGAAATCGTCGCTGGTATCGTTGCCGAGCGGATCGAACAGGAAGATTGCGCCAGCGGTTTTTTGCTCGATGGCTTCCCGCGAACCTTGGCTCAGGCTGAAATGCTAGACCGGATTTTGGCGGATCAGGACCGCCATATCGATGTGGTATTGGCGCTGAACGTGGATGACAAGGCGTTGATTGATCGGCTGAAAACCCGGGTCAAAGAGACCCTCGCGGCGGGCAAAGAGGTGCGCTCTGATGATAATGTGGAGACCTTCTCCAAAAGGCTCGAGGTCTATCAGGCGCAAACCGCTCCTTTGGTGCCATTTTATGCCCAAAAGGGTCTGTTGCGGGAAATTGACGGAATGCAGCCAATTGAGGCCGTAGCCCGGGAAATAGACGATGTTTTGGGCCATTCCGGGACGGCCCAATAGGGCGCGGGAGACCGGAAATAGCCGAATTTGGAGGCTTGCCTCTAAGTTGGGGAAAACAGGCTGATTTTCACGGAATTTTCCGTGAATTTTAGTTGACGAGGCGGGGGCTGGGGCTATACCTAGCGGTCTTCGCCAACCAGGTGTGAACCAGGGGATTTGGCGCGCCTTCGGGTGCGCGATATTTGAGGCGTTTGGCTTGTTATTCCCGTTGTGGGTGAAGCCAAATCAGAGGTCTCGCGGATATGCGGGGTAAGGGGAGATCGATGATCGGTTTCACCTTGTGCCGATTAGGTGAAAGTAGCAGAAGGCGGCAGATGTCGTCGACGGGAATTGGGAATTGAAAGCGCAATATGGGTTATGGCCCTGTTCGGGGCCGCAAGACAGGTGGTTAAGTCTTTAGCTCTCATATTTGGCGCAGGAATTGTTTGAAAGAGGTCTGAAATGGCTCGTATTGCTGGTGTGAATATTCCGACGGGGAAGCGTGTGCATATTGCGCTGACATATATTTTTGGGATTGGCGACACACGCGCGAAAGAAATTTGCGAAAAAGTCGGTATTCCGGAAGAGCGCCGGGTTAATGAATTGACAGACAGTGATGTTTTGAAAATTCGCGAAACCATCGATTCTGATTATCAGGTTGAAGGGGATTTGCGCCGTGAAGTTGCAATCAACATTAAACGTCTGATGGATCTTGGTTCCTATCGGGGCTTGCGTCACCGTCGGGGGTTGCCGGTTAGAGGTCAACGCACCCACACCAATGCACGCACCCGCAAGGGCCCCGCAAGACCCATCGCTGGCAAAAAGAAATAAGGAAGTTTTTCCATGGCAAAACAGGCAACAGGGCGCGTTCGGCGCGCACAGCGCAAAAACATTTCTACCGGTGTGGTGCATGTAAACGCCTCATTCAACAATACTCATGTCACCATTACGGATGATCAGGGCAACACGATTTCTTGGTCTACGTCTGGGCATATGGGGTTTAAGGGGTCACGCAAATCGACCCCGTTTGCGTCGCAGATGGCAGCAGAGGATGCGGCTAAAAAAGCGATGGATCACGGCATGAAAACCGTTGATGTGCTTGTGCGTGGTCCTGGTACCGGTCGTGAGAGTGCGCTTAGAGCTTTGCAGGCGGCGGGTCTGGTGATCACCACCATTCGCGATATCACACCCATTCCTCACAATGGATGTCGTCCGCGCAAAAGACGCCGCGTTTGATTTTTACCGGTTCTGATGGGCCGGAAGTACTGTGTAACGGGAACGAATTTTGCCATTTCGATTAAGAGATGGCTTTGATGAGATGGAGTAGAGATAAGTGCTCGAAAAAAACTGGCAAGAACTGATCCGTCCGACCAAGCTGGATATTACGCCGGGTTACGACCCTGAGCGTAAGGGCGTCATTGTGGCGCAACCGCTGGAGCGTGGCTTTGGTCTGACCCTCGGCAATGCATTGCGCCGGGTGTTGATGTCATCGCTGCAAGGCACGGCCATCACGTCGATTCAAATTGATGGTGTGGTGCATGAATTTTCATCTATTCAGAATGTGCGCGAAGATGTCACCGACATTGTTTTGAATGTCAAGCAACTGGCTTTGCGGATGCACGCCGAAGGGCCAAAGCGGCTGGTTGTACGCAAAACCGGCCCGGCGGTGGTCAAGGCAGCGGATATTCAAGAAACCGCTGATATTGAGATCCTCGATCCTGAGCAAATTATTTGTACGCTTGATGAGGGCGCTGAGTTTCGGATGGAGCTGGTGGTCAATATTGGCAAAGGCTATGTGCCGGCTGAGCAAAACCGTCCGGAAGATGCCCCCATCGGATTGATTCCGGTGGACAGTCTTTTCTCACCGGTCAAGCGTGTGTCTTACAAAGTAGAGAGCACCCGTGAGGGACAGGTTCTCGACTATGACAAGCTGATTATGGAAATCGAAACCGATGGGTCCGTAAACCCGGAAAATGCTATCGCTTTTGCGGCGCGCATTTTGCAGGACCAATTGCAGATATTTGTCAATTTCGAGGAACCAACAAGAGCAGAAACTGCCCGCGAAGAAGAAGAGCTGAAATTCAACGCAGCGCTGTTGCGCAAAGTTGATGAGCTGGAGCTTTCTGTGCGTTCAGCAAATTGTTTGAAAAACGACAATATTGTTTATATCGGTGATCTTATTCAGAAAACCGAATCGGAAATGCTGCGCACCCCTAATTTTGGTCGTAAATCCTTGAACGAGATTAAGGAAGTGCTGGCTGGTTTGGGGCTGCATCTGGGAATGGATGTGCCTGATTGGCCGCCGGAGAATATTGAGGAATTGGCCAAGCGCTACGAAGATCAGCACTAGGTTTAATGTGAGGTCTAATCAGCCAATGCGCTGAACGACCTAAGAAGCATAGGGCCCTGTAAGGCCTAAGGAGATTGTATCATGCGCCATTCCATCGCGCACCGGAAATTGAACCGCACAGCCAGCCATCGCAAGGCGATGTTTGCCAACATGTCTGCATCGCTGATTAAGCATGAGCAGATTATCACCACCTTGCCCAAGGCCAAGGAATTGCGCCCGATTGTCGAAAAGCTGGTGACATTGGCCAAAAAAGGTGACTTGTCGGCGCGTCGTCAAGCCATTTCCAAGGTCAATGATAAGTCGATGGTATCAAAATTGTTCGACACCATTGGGCCGCGCTATCAGGACCGCAATGGCGGCTATATCCGTATTATGAAGGCCGGGTTTCGCCATGGTGATAATGCGCCCATGGCGGTGATTGAATTTGTTGACCGTGATGAAAGTGCCAAGGGGCTGGATTCCGGCCCAACCATGGAACAGGCAGAAGAAAGCGGCGAATAGCGCCAGATTAAGTTTCACATAAGTTTACTCAAAGCCCTTCCACCGGAAGGGCTTTGTTTTTATATTGACCTTGAGGAACGAGACAGAGATGGCAACAGCCTTGGGATGAAAGACCTTGGCCATATTGTCATCAGGAGTGGTTCAATGAAACAATCTCGGCACAGACAATTTTTCAAAATTTTAATCGGTATGATGTTTGGGGCTTTATTTGGTCTTAGCTCAATATTCGGGTTGGCTTTGGCGCAATCAGCTTTGACACAAGAAGACACCATGCCTCGGCTCGAAGTACCTCAATCCATGGCGCAGGTGCGCATGTCGTTTGCGCCCGTGGTGGAAAAAGCGGCACCAGCGGTGGTGACGGTCTACACCAAAAGAGTGGTCGAGAGTCGGGCGCGCTCGCCTTTTGAAGCAGACCCTTTTTTCCGGCAGTTTTTTGGTCCTGGTTACGGAACGGGGCGTCCTATGGAACAGCGGGCACTTGGTTCTGGGGTTATTGTGCGCCCAGACGGGGTGGTGGTGACCAATAATCATGTGGTCGAGGGGATGAATGAAATAAAGGTGATGCTCTGGGATCGGCGTGAATATGGCGCTGAGCTGGTATTGGCTGATCCGCGCACGGATTTGGCTGTATTGCGGATCAAGGCCGAAGAACCACTGCCATTTTTGAGTTTTACCAATTCGGATGCGGCGGCGGTGGGTGATATTGTGTTGGCGATTGGAAACCCATTTGGGGTTGGCCAGACAGTGACCAATGGTATTGTCTCGGCATTGGCGCGCACGCAAGTGGGGGTATCTGATTTTCAATTTTTCATCCAGACCGATGCCGCCATCAACCCCGGTAATTCCGGTGGGGCGTTGGTCGATATTGATGGACGCCTGCTTGGTATCAATACGGCAATCTATTCCCGCTCTGGGGGGTCGAACGGTATTGGCTTTGCGATTCCTGGCAATCTGGTGCGCCAAGTGGTGGCCAGCGCCATAGATGGCGATGGTTCTTTAGCACGGCCTTGGCTGGGGGCGAGTGCAGATAATGTGTCGTCACAAATGGCCAGCGCCTTGTCGCTTTCAAAAACCGCTGGCGCCTTGATCAAGGATATTTTTCCCGGTGGTCCGGCGGATCGCGCGGGTCTAAAGCCTGGCGATGTGATCATCGGTCTTGGCAAATATGATATTTATGATGTGGAGGCTATGCGTTTTCGCATTGCCACCAGAGTGCCGGGAGAAAAGCTGCCGGTGCGCTTCATTCGTGATGGTAAAGAACGCAAAGGTCTGCTGGTGTTAAGCCTGCCGCCAGAAAAGCCGGCGCGGAATATTACCCGCCTAGAGGGCAATCAGCCCTTGGCGGGCGCGGTGGTGGCCAATCTCTCGCCAGCGGTCAATGAAGAGTTGGGGCGCCCACCGCTGGATAAGGGGGTGGTGGTGATGGAAGTTGATCCCAATGGGCTGGCGCGCCGCTATGGGCTGCGTAAAGGTACCCGAATTTTAAGCGTCAATGGCACCCGTATACACACGGTGGCCGATCTGCAAGCGGTGTTGCAGGCCCCAACGCGGGGTTGGACAGTACAGGCGCAAGACCCTTCTGGGCGTATCTCTAATTGGCGGATCGGGTGGTAGGGTTTGAGCGACCTTTTCGCCAGTTCTGAACCTCAAAGCCCGGACGATAGCCCGGTCTCGGATTCGTCGCGACCATTGGCAGAGCGTTTGCGCCCGGCTACCTTGGATGAGATTGTAGGGCAAGACCATCTCTTAAAGGGTAAAGGGCCGATCGCCCGCATGGTTGATGCGGGCAAACTTTCTTCGATGATTTTATGGGGACCGCCGGGGGTTGGCAAAACAACCATCGCCCGATTGCTGTGCGATGGGGGGGATTATGCGTTTAAGCAAATTTCGGCTGTTTTTTCCGGGGTTGCAGATTTGCGCAAAACTTTTGACGAGGCGGAACAATGGCGTGCGGCGGGCAAGCAAATGTTGCTGTTCGTTGATGAAATTCACCGCTTTAATCGCTCCCAGCAGG
>JALWRV010000323.1 GCA_027080545.1 Parvularculaceae bacterium | reverse complement strand
AAAACTTACGGCACACCCCCCAAGCCCCAAGACCCCCAAGCCCGTTCGGTAGGTCGGGCCATCTGGGATGGGGCGCGCAAGAAATGCCCGCAATGTCATGAAGGAGCGATTTTTTCTGGCTATACAAGTGTGAATGAGCATTGTCCTAATTGTGGGCTCAATTTGGGGGGTCACCGAGCTGATGACGCCCCGCCCTATTTTACCATGCTCATCGCCGGCCACCTGACCGTGCCCTTGCTGATTGAGATGCAATGGCAACTCGACCCGCCCCTTTGGTTTGTGCTGGGGTTCTGGAGCCTCGTCATCTGTCTGGAAATTTGGGCCCTGCTGCCTATCACCAAGGGGGCCTTGATCGGGGTGCAATGGGCCAACCGGATGCACGGATTTTCCGACAATCCGGACGAAGACTATGAGGCCAGCCTGAAATAGCGGGATTTCGTAAAATCCGCCCAAATCGAGGCATATCCACAGAAAATAATAACAAAGCTTCAACGAACCAACTAATGGTTTCGAGATTCAATCTATACAAGAATTATTATAAATGATTGTTATCCTTGCATTAATTATGATAAATTCTCAGTCTTAAAGAAGATTGAGGGGGCCTTTAATTGCCATGCCGCAAAATATTTCTTAGGGTTAAGCATCATTTCTTTTATCTTAGCGCTTATTGAAAGCAGGAGAATAAGTAATGCTGCGAAAACTTTACGCTCTGCTTGTTATTTTGTTATTGCAAACCTTCGGATCTGCATCAGCGCAAATTCAAAGCTTTCCAAGCCAGTTGATCGGTGGATGGTGTAATGACCAACTCCCCACTTATGGCTCAATCATTTCCCTAGATTATTATGCAGTACTAGAAAATGGAAGACTTATTGAAGGTGGGTATGAAATAACGCGCTGGGAATCCACAGAAAGCGCGTTCTATTTTCTGGTGGAAAGAACACTCACAAATATAACCACCAAAACACCCAAGAAGGTTTTGCGCGCCGATGGGGAACATCTTATTTTGTCAAACTCAACTCCGAATTTTTATAGATGGGAAGGTGATAATTTCGTCGAACGGGCTGGCGTGGCTCTTTCATCATTGAATTTTGGATCAGAATCTTTAAGTTTCCATCAATGCACAGATCAAGAATTTGTCAAAGCAGGCGTCAAAGCAACAGACATTCCCGAACTCAGAAAAAAGTTTAAGAGTCAAAGAGAGATATTAAGTTTAACGCCTAATAATTCACCAGTGTTCGCACCGCCACAAGAAGATCAGAGCCCCGACAATAATGATCGGAATTTAGCGAAAAATTCTAAAACCACGACCAAAGACCTTCGCGGGCGGTTATCAGCTGGATTGGACGGCTGGGTCAATGATACGTGGCGTATTATGCCAAAAGGAACAACAGAAGATATATTTCCAAATTGGAATGGACCCGTTCTACAGATGAACTTTCCGCCTAATTATTGTTATCAAAATTATCAATATATATATGAGTGCTACTATAAAGTCGCCACCAGAGAAATTGCAGCCAAAATGCAATGCATTCCAAATGTGGTGTGTCATTTTATTGATGGCATCGAGCCCGAAACATTAAAAGAGAATTGGCCAAGGTCATTTGTGGGCTCGGCTTGGTATGATGGTAAGCTCGCCCTAACTTTTGTGAATGTCGAAGCAGATGGTCGACCCAATACGTTGGAAGAATGGCAAGACATGTGTATTGGACGCATTCGGCAACATAACCCCGTGGGTGTCCCCCTACCGCAATGCTATTACGGCGGTCTCGCCGAAGCGGGAAAGGGGGTGCTCGTTAACGATGCTGGCCAATTGGGACCAAACCCTAAAATCGTTTGGATGGCCATGGCCATTTCTCCCGACACGGCTAATGAACATATTGGTGGTGTTCACCTTGCATCAGCTTTTACGGCACTGGAAGCTTACGATGGCGCCATGTATTTTTGTGAAGAGCTGTCAACGACAGGAAATTGTTTCGTCGTTGAAATCAGAGCTACGAAACCCGGCGTTACTCTCGGTACAACATTTATTGACAGCGATGGAAATTGGCCATGATCCTACCCTCAAATTCATGTTTAGAAATGAATAGGGGAATCACCGCATCAGAGAATTTTATTAGATTTAGCTAATGAATAATTCTGGTCTCAGAAAATTGCCCATCGATTTATTGAATTTGGACTGGACATCTCACAGAAATCGATGATTGGGCTCGTTCGGTTCTCGTGAATTTACGCCATTTTTGGAGGTTATTTTACCTTGCTCGATATTATTCAGGCGGGCCAATAAAATGCATGGATTTTCGGATAACCCAGACGAAGACCTGGAAGCCAGCCTGAAATAAGGGAATTTTGGCCAATCGGCCATTTTCGACCTCGATTCTCCCGCAAATCACCTTGACAGAGGGCCTAGCAAGGCTATGTTCCGGCGCTTACCGCAGTGAGGCCCATAAGAGGCCCCGCAATATTGGAGATTTTACGATGGCCAAACCAACCACCATCAAGATTCGGCTCAACAGCACCGCTGATACCGGATATTTTTATGTGACCAAGAAAAACAGCCGCAATATGACCGAAAAAATGGTCAAACGGAAATATGATCCGGTCGCGAAAAAACATGTGGAATTCAAAGAAGGCAAAATCAAATAGGGTTTGCTCACCAACACTCACATTAAAAAAACCACCCATATTCCTATGGGTGGTTTTTTCTATTATTCGCTCTGAATTTAAGCCGCCGCCGAAACCACGCAATTGCGACCTGATTCTTTGGCCCGATAGAGCGCATCATCAGCCCGCTTCAGGAGCTTTTGCGGGGAGTCTGTCGGGTCGTTTTGGTTTGACGACGCAATACCGATAGAAACCGTGATGTTCAGTTCTTGACCATCTTTTCCTTCAACCTTGATCGGTTCACCGGCAATATCATTACGCAAACGCTCCGCCACTTGTTGGGCATAGGAAAGCTCGGTTTCCGGCATCAGAAACACAAATTCCTCGCCCCCATAGCGGCACGCCAGATCAATCCCACGCACATTACGCACAAAACGTTCGGCCAGTTTTTTCAACACCAGATCCCCCACATCATGGCCATAAGTATCATTGATGCGCTTGAAGTGATCAATATCCACCACCAAGGCCGACAATGTCATGCCTTGCGAAATTGAGCGATCAAACAGGCTTGAAAGATGGTTCGACAAATAGCGCCGATTATAAAGACCAGTCAGCTCGTCAGTAATTGCCATTTCCAAAGACGCATGGAATGATTGGCGCAAGCTATCAATATAATGGTTGCGCCGTACTTGCGTGCGAATTCGAGCCGCCATTTCTTCACGGTTCACAGGGCGCATCAAATAATCATTGACGCCAATATCCAGCGCCCGCACTAATTTTCGTGTATCCCCCTGACGCACCAGCGCCAGCAATGGCGTGTGGCGGGTTTCTTCCACCGAGCGAATGGACGAGCAAAGCCGTAACGGATCATGGTTTTCCATAGACATGTTGACGACAATCAAATCCACCTTTTCATTGCGCAAATATTGCTGCGCCTCAACCGGATCCGACTTGATCACCACCTTATAGTTTTCTGGCAAACCGTCCAGCACAGGCCGTTCAATGGCTTCATCATTGTCAATAAACAGAACCGTGCTTTCCAGCCCGTCAAATTCTTCAAGCTGGGCACTGGTCAATATGCCCATTTCCGCGCCCGTGGCGTTGCGCTGGCGCAATTCATCGGTAAGAATTTTCAGCCTTGAGAGATTACGCACGCGGGCGAATAAAGCCACATCTTCCACCGGCTTGGTGAGAAAATCATCGGCCCCCGCTTCCAGGCCGGCAATCCGGTC
>JALWRV010000322.1 GCA_027080545.1 Parvularculaceae bacterium | reverse complement strand
GGCAATTCGGACGCCAGCGGCGTTTCATCAATATTGGCGGGAACAATTTTTGTCGGCGTAATACCGATCTGTGCAAGAAGCTGCTTGCGGCGCGGACTGGCGCTGGCCAAAATCAGCCTGTTCATAAAACTATTTGAAGCGGAAAGTGATACGGCCCTTGGACAGGTCATAAGGGGTCATTTCGACCAGTACCTTGTCTCCAGCGAGCACGCGGATACGGTTTTTGCGCATCTTGCCAGCGGTATGGGCGATGATCTCATGATCATTCTCCAAACGCACACGGAAGGTCGCGTTGGGTAAAAGCTCCTCAACGGTGCCGTTAAATTCAAGTAATTCTTCCTTAGCCATAGGCTCACTATTCTTTCGATATGATGAGGGAGCAAGCGCCCCACCCTGTTCAATTCCACCGACTACATGGGCCGAAATTGGCATAAAATCAAGACTGGTTCCCCGGGGGCGGGGACCCAAATCGGGCCTGAATGTGGCTTTCCAGGGCCTTTAGGGTTTCTCGATACGCGTCCATCATCAATTCGCGTGAACCTTGAATATCGGTCGGGTTGGGAATATCCCATATCTCCACACGCTCATCCGCACGCTCCACGCCCTTTTCCCGTATGGCCTGCTCTGCCTGAGGGGTCAGCACAATGATTACATCATAGCGCGTCAAATCCACTTGTGATAAATCTTTAGCCTCCCGCTTGCCCAAAATAAGCCCTTGCTCTGCCAATATGGCATCGACGAACGGATCTAGCGGACCGGCAAAAACACCAACTGAATCGATCTTTACCCCTTTCCCTAACATTGCCCGCGCCAAAGCCTCAGCCATTGGTGAGCGAATGGAATTCATGGTGCAGGCAAACAGGATTGCCTCAGCTGTTTTCCTATGTGACGCCCTCTTGCTCATGAAATATTCCGTAAGTGAAAACTGCAAATCAGGGTGAATAGGCGTCGGCCTGTATCAAAATCCACGTCGATTTTACCGCCAAGACGCTCAATCAATAATTCCGAACCTTCATTATGAATGGCGCGCCTCGCCATATCGATGGTTTCTATTTGTTCCGGCAAGGCCGCCCGCACCGCTTCATAATAGCTTTCGCACAGCATGAAATAATCTTTGATGATTTTGCGAAACGGCGTCATTGACAGATGTAACTGGCGCACCGGATTATCGTCGGCATCACGAATGTCGAAAACCAGCCGCTTTTCCTTGACCGACAGAGCCAGCCTATAGGGCCCCAGATCAATTGGCTTATCCTCGACCAGCGGCTCAAACTGATTATGTTCTAGCAGGTCGTGTACCGCGATGCGGCGCTCATGGACGATCACCTCGGACGCTGTTACCAGCGACGATTCATCGAGTAAAACCTCTACCAGTTTGGATTTTTCCCGATCCATTCGCCCCCCTAATCTATTTTATGGCGTGGTTTGGTGCTGGTGCGCCACGGGGCCGAGATATCACGCATTTCGCCATTGATGGTTTCGACATCGAGTAAAATTGTGCCGCCCCCAGCGAAATCGAGAAAAATTTTTCCCGCCCCACCCTCTGTCGGCTCGAAGCGTATCGCCAAAAGGTCAACCACCGCTTGCGGGGCGTCGAGGCGAATATTTTTGGTTTTGACAGCCCGCACATCATCAAAATGCATACCGGCCCGAACCCGCTCAAAGGGTCCAAATTTCTTATTGATGCCGCTCTCCCAAACAAAGCGGTTTGCCACTAAAACAAAACGGCGCTGCTCGGATAGCCACGCCATATCGGCAATTTTAGCCACGGCATCTTGAAACAAAGAGGACAGCACCAGCACGTCTTCTTTGTCGGTCACCAATATGTTGAGGGGGGAATATTTTTTCGCCATAAGGCCTTCTATGCGCTATCGGGCACACGCTCAACCAGAGCGCCCACATTTTGCAATTTTTGATCAAGTTTTTCGAAACCACGATCCAGATGGTAGAGCCGCGAGACCATGGTTTGGCCTTCAGCCCCCAATCCAGCAATCACTAAAGACATAGAGGCGCGTAAATCGGTGGCCATGACCGGGGCCCCTTTTAAGCGATCAACCCCGCGCACCCGGGCCAATTGTCCATCCACATGAATATCCGCCCCCATGCGGGCCAGTTCCGGCGCATGCATATAGCGGTTTTCAAAAATAGTCTCCTTAATGTTTGCAACCCCGTCGGCGGTCGCCATCATCGCCATGAATAATGCCTGTAAATCAGTGGGAAAGCCGGGAAAGGGCTGGGTGACAATATCCACAGCGGTCAGCCGCTCACCATTTTTTTTGACCCGCACCCCATCTGCCATCTGTTCAATTTCAAGCCCGGTTTCGCGCAAGGAAGCCAGCGCCGCACCGAGCAAATCTGCCCGCCCATGGGTAAGGGTTACTTCGCCCCCAGTTATCCCCACCGCCATCGCATAAGCCCCGGCCTCAATACGATCGGGCAAAACCTGATGTTGGCATCCGGTAAGATGGCTGACCCCTTCAATGGTGATGGTTGAGCGACCGGCCCCAGATATTTTTGCCCCCATGGCATTGAGGCAGTCCGCCAGATCCGCCATTTCTGGCTCCCGTGCGGCATTTTCCAGCACTGTCGTGCCCTTAGCCAATACTGCCGCTAACATCGCATGTTCGGTTGCCCCAACCGAGACAAATGGAAAGCTGATGGTGGCCCCATGCAACCCGCCTTTGGCGCTGGCGATTACATAGCCTTCATCCAGCGTGATATCCGCCCCCATGGCTTCCAAGGCTTTTAAATGCAAATCGACCGGCCGTGCCCCGATGGCGCACCCGCCCGGCAGTGAAACTTTGGCTTCATGTTCCCGGGCCAGAAGCGGGCCCAGCACGTTAAAGCTCGCCCGCATTTTGCGCACAATATCATAAGGCGCTTCGGTTGAACGAATATTGGCCGTATGTAAGGAGAGTCTATCCCCCTCACGGGTAATGTGCGTGCCATGCTGCTCGAGCAATCGCAATAATTGGCGCACATCAGCCAGATCCGGCACGTTGGACAGTTGCACCGACTGATCGGTCAGCAATGTCGCCACCATCAGCTTGATCGCTGCGTTTTTCGCTCCGGAAATGGGAATATCCCCAAAAAGCGGCCGCCCGCCAATAATCGCTAACCTGTCCATCGAGACCTATTTCTGGCGTTTTACCGCTGCTTTGCGTCGCCTAATATTCGCTTTTAACGCCGCCGCCAGCTTTTCTTCTCGGGTAAGCTTGGGGGCGGCCTTCTGCGTAGGGGAAGAAGAAGGCGTCTCAATGGCGTTAACCCGCTTATTTTCTGGCTTTTCGTCGCTCATGAAGCTTGGTCAATAGCAGGGGTAGAGGGCAAAGGGCAAGAGGTCCGTTAGCCACTGCGTTGATAGGCCTTTTTCATCCAGGCCTTGACCTCGGCATTAAAATCCTTCGCGCTTTCCAAACGCAACCGATGGGAACACATGGCATTGAATTTTTCCAACCTGCCCTTGGGGGGCTCTCCTTTTAAAGCCAGCCCAAGATCGATACGGGTTTTTGTGGCTGGAATCACGAGAGCGAACTGTTTGGCGCGCCGCAGGCTTACAGAAGATTTTTTCGGGGCGAGGTCCACATCTTTGCCAAGGGTGCGCGCATATTTGATGATGGTCTCATAAAGGGGCTTTAATCCCGCCTTGCCCCCGGCATATTGGGCCGCCACCAAATCCACCTCAGCCCCACCCCCGTCACCTTCCAAGGCATTGCTGGCGATAAGGCTGGCAAAACCGTGACTGACGCCATGGTCCGCCTTCAGTAATTTTACAATCTCTCCATGCTTGGCGAGGCCTGACTTTTTTATCACCCCTTGCCAAGCCGCGAGGGTTTTG
>JALWRV010000321.1 GCA_027080545.1 Parvularculaceae bacterium | reverse complement strand
ATCATTGCCACCGCGCTGATTGATACAGGCTCGCGCATGGACGAGGTGATTTTCGAGGAGTTCAAAGGCACCGGTAACTCGGAGATTGTGCTGGATCGCAAGGTCGCTGATAAGCGGGTTTATCCGGCGATTGACATCATGAAATCCGGCACGCGGAAAGAGGACCTTCTTGTAGAGAAATCTGAGCTCACCAAGCTGTTTGTGCTGCGCCGGATTCTGAATCCGATGGGCACGACCGACGCCATAGAGTTTCTGCTCAGCAAACTCAAACAAACCAAAACCAACGGCGATTTCTTTGATTCAATGAACTCTTAATTGTTTTAATACAAATGGTTACATGGAAAATACAGATACTATATTTGCTCTTGCTAGCGCGCAGGGGCGTGCTGGTGTAGCTGTGGTGCGGGTCTCTGGTCCGCAGGCCTTTGACAGTGTGAAAAGCCTAGCAAAATCTGTACCCGAGCCCCGTAAAACGTCACTAAAAACGCTGTGGAATGGTGATGAACCGCTTGACCAAGCCTTGGTGATTACTTTCGAAAAGGGGGCGAGTTTTACCGGCGAAGATGTGGCAGAATTTCATTTGCATGGCGGTGTGGCAGTGGTTCAATCGGTACTATCGGCTCTGAGTAAAATGAAGGGGCTGCGCAGTGCTGGCCCCGGTGAATTTACCCGACGAGCCCTTGAGAATAGTCGTATGGATTTGCCGCAGGTAGAAGGATTGGCGGACCTGATTGAGGCTGAAACCGAGGCGCAGCGCAAGCAAGCATTGAACATCATGCAAGGGGCGTTGGGGAAAAAGTGCAGCCTTTGGCGTGAGAAGCTTTTGCGGGCAATGGCACTGCTAGAGGCGGTCATTGATTTTGTTGATGAGGACGTGCCGGTGGATGTCTCGCCAGAAGTTATCGAGCTTCTCACCTCCGTACGGTGTGACCTCATTGCCGAAATTTCTGGCCATGTTGCGTCTGAGCGCATTAGAGATGGCTTTGAAGTTGCACTGGTCGGCGCGCCGAATATAGGTAAATCGACTTTACTGAATGCGATTGCTGGGCGCGATGTTGCGATCACTTCAGAAATCGCCGGCACAACGCGTGATGTGATTGAGGTGCGGCTAGACCTTAAGGGCTTACCGGTTACTATTCTTGATCTGGCAGGCATTCGTGAGAGCAAAGATACAGTCGAAAGCCTCGGAATTGATCGTGCGATCTCGCGCGCAAATATGGCTGATATTCGGGTGTTTTTGGTAGAAAATGAAGTGGACGTCAAAAACTTGGAGGTAGAACCAATATCTGGTGATATCATTGTAATAGGAAAAGGTGACATTACCGATTCGGATGGGTTTAGAGTCTCAGGCATAACAGGGTTAGGTTTGGAGGCACTCCTTGATGATATTTACAAGGAAGTTTCTGGGCGTGCTAATGGATCAAGCTCTCTTATTCGGCAACGACATCTAGAAGCCATTGTAAACGCTGAAAAAAATATGACTAGCGCACTTGAGACTATTATGTCAGACGCTGGGTTAAACGAACTGGCTGCCGCTGATCTGAGGTTCGCAATTTTCGCTTTGGATAGTCTCGTAGGACGTATAGATGTAGAAGACGTATTGGGCGAGGTTTTTTCAGGATTTTGCATTGGAAAGTAGGGATGTTTCACGTGAAACAATTTGATATCATTGTCGTGGGTGGAGGCCATGCCGGAACAGAAGCTGCACATGCAGCGTTTCGCATGGGATGCTCGGTAGCCCTGATTACGCATAAAGCATCTCAGCTCGGTGAAATGTCATGTAACCCAGCTATTGGCGGTCTTGGTAAGGGTCACCTTGTGAGAGAGATTGATGCGCTTGGTGGGTTGATGGGGCGTGCCGCAGATATGGCCGGTATTCAATTCCGGCTTCTAAACCGAACCAAAGGGCCAGCGGTGCGGGGGCCACGCACGCAGGCCGATAGGAAAGCCTATCGCGCTGCAATTCAGTCCTTACTGTCTAAGCAGAAAGGGTTGGATATTATTGAGGCTGAAGTTGCTGATCTACTCATGACTGGCGAATCCGTTAAGGGTGTCGTTTTAGCGGATGGTGAAAAAATTGCGGCTAAGGCTGTTATTCTCACCACAGGTACATTTCTTCGCGGTATTATACATATAGGCAATGAGCGTCATGCAGGGGGCCGGATGGGAGATAGTCCATCGGTAACTCTGGCCGAGCGAATCAGTGAATTTGGTTTGCCTCTCGGTCGGCTTAAAACCGGAACACCCCCGCGCCTTGATGGAAGAACAATTAGCTGGAGTGGGCTGGAAATGCAGCCTGCAGACGAAGAGCCCGAACTGTTTTCCTTAATGTCAAATGCGCCTGCTTTGCGACAAGTGGAATGTGGAATTACCCATACCAATTCCGAAACCCATGATATTATTCGCCAAAATCTTGGTCGCTCGGCAATGTATGGTGGAATGATCTCAGGTGTTGGGCCACGGTATTGCCCTTCAATTGAAGATAAAATAACGCGTTTTGCCGACAAAGATTCGCATCAGGTTTTTTTGGAGCCAGAAGGGTTGAATGATTATACTGTATATCCAAATGGCATTTCCACGTCCTTGCCGGTAGATGTGCAAGACGCTTATGTTCATTCTATCAAGGGGCTGGAGCACGCTAAGATTCTGCAGCCGGGTTATGCAATTGAGTATGATTATGTAGATCCTCGGAGCCTTCGTCCTAGCCTTGAGGTAAAGGCTGCTCCTGGTTTGTATTTAGCTGGTCAGATCAACGGAACCACAGGATATGAGGAGGCGGGGTCGCAAGGGTTGTATGCCAGCATATTTGCTGCCTGTCAGATTAAGGGCATTGAACCTCCTGAAATTGACCGGACCAACAGCTATATTGGCGTTATGATTGATGATCTCGTTACGAAAGGCGTGAAAGAACCTTATCGGATGTTTACATCTCGGGCTGAATATCGCCTGACCTTGCGCGCCGATAATGCTGACCAACGATTGACACCTATCGGGATGGCTATAGGATTAATAGGCGAGGATCGGAAGCGCCGATTTATGGCAAAACTAGATGATTTGCGAAATGCGGAAACCCTATGTGCGGGACTAACGCTTTCGGCAAAGTCTGCCAAGGCGCATGGTTTTAGGGTGAGCCAAGACGGCAAGCCGAGGTCTGCTATTTCATTGTTGTCTCAACCCGGTGTTCAATTCCAGAACCTTATATCTGTTTGGCCCGAGTTGGGGAGTATAAATAGTGAAACACAGAAGCAATTAAGCGCTGATGCGATCTATTCAGCTTACGCCCTTCGTCAGGAAAAATCTATTTCTCAATTGAAGAGAGATAGGAATCAGCCCATACCCTCCAATTTTCAATATGACGGGATTTCCGGCTTATCCAATGAGATCCGTGATAAGTTAAAGACAATTCGCCCAGAGACTCTTGATCAAGCGAATAGAATTGAAGGTATGACACCATCAGCATTGATCGTTCTTCTCTCTCACCTAAAAATCCGAGAGACCAAATATGCAAGTTGATCAAAATGACTTCTCATCTGTTTTTAATGTTTCACGTGAAACAATCGAACGCTTGGAGATGTATGAGGCAATACTCAGAAAGTGGAATTCCAAAATTAACCTTGTTTCTCATGATTCTCTTTTGGATATATGGCATAGGCACTTCGCTGATTCTGCACAGTTGCATCAACATATAGACATCACAGAGGGTATCTGGCTAGATTTTGGGTCTGGTGCCGGTTTCCCTGGGTTGGTGGCGGCTACGATTGCGCTAGAGAAAACCCCAAATATGCAGTTTACTCTTGTTGAAAGCGACCAAAGAAAAGCAGCGTTTTTGTTGTCAGTTTCAAACGCA
>JALWRV010000320.1 GCA_027080545.1 Parvularculaceae bacterium | reverse complement strand
GCTGTGACGCCGAACCAAATGAGTGGTGGGTGAAATGACAAAATCAAGAAAACTCCTGCAAGGGGCAACAGGCGATTGGGAAGTAGTTGTGGGCCTTGAGGTCCATGCGCAGGTTTCTTCCAACGCCAAACTATTTTCCGGGGCCAGCGCTGAATATGGCGCGGGGCCGAACGAAAATGTCTCGCTGGTGGATGCCGCCATGCCGGGCATGCTTCCTGTCATCAATAAATATTGCGTGGAACAGGCCATTCGTACAGGGCTTGGCCTGAACGCAAAAATCAACACATGGTCACGCTTTGATCGCAAAAACTATTTCTATCCGGACCTGCCGCAAGGCTATCAAATCTCCCAGTTCAAAGACCCGATTGTCGGCGAGGGAGAAATTGAGATTGAACTGGATGATGGCGAGACCGTCACCGTCGGTATTGAGCGCCTGCATCTTGAGCAAGACGCGGGTAAATCGGTCCATGATTTATCGCCGCGTGATAGCCATGTGGATCTGAACCGCTCTGGCGTTGCTTTGATGGAAATCGTTTCCAAGCCGGATATGCGCTCGGCAGAAGAGGGCGCCGCCTATTTTTCTAAACTCCGCACCATTGTGCGCTATCTTGGCACTTGCGATGGCAATATGGAACAGGGTTCCATGCGCGCCGATGTCAATGTGTCCGTGTGCCCGGCAGGCAATTACGAAAAATTCCGTCAAACCGGCGATTTCAAATATCTTGGCACCCGTACCGAAACCAAAAATGTCAATTCCATCCGCTTTACCCGTCAGGTCATTGACTATGAAGCGCGCCGCCAGATTGAAGTGCTGGAAGCGGGCGGGGTGATTGACCAAGAAACAAGATTGTTCGATGTGGCCACCGGCGAAACGCGGATCATGCGCTCCAAGGAAGACGCCCATGATTATCGCTATTTCCCGGACCCGGACCTATTGCCCTTGGAGTTTAGCCAAGAATGGGTCGATGAAATTCGCGAGAAACTGCCGGAACTGCCCGACGCCAAAAAGCGCCGTTTCATCAAAGAGCTGGGCTTATCGCCCTATGATGCCGCCGTGCTGGCCATGGATCGTGAAAAGGCTGACTTTTTTGAAAAAGTCGCCGAAGGCCGCGATGGCAAGATGGCGGCTAATTGGGTCACTGGCGATTTCTTCGGGGCGCTGAACAAGGCCGGTCTTGATATTGCGGGCAGTCCGGTTTCCGCCGCGCAATTGGGCGGGCTGATTGATTTGATCCGCGACGGCACTATCTCCGGCAAAATCGCCAAGCAGGTGTTTGAGATCATGTGGCAAGAGGGCGGCGAGGCTGCTGCTATCGTCGAAGCCAAGGGTTTAAAACAGGTGACGGACACAGGCGCGATTGAAAAAATCGTCGATGAAATTATCGCCGCCAACCCCAAACAGGTTGCCATGATTGCCGAGAAACCAAAAACCATGGGCTGGTTTGTGGGTCAGGTGATGAAAGCCTCTGGCGGCAAAGCCAACCCCCAGGCGGTCAATGAAATTTTGAAGAAGAAGCTGGGCGTTTAGGGGGTAAGAGTGACATCGTCATCCCGGCGCGATGCGGCATGAAATGACGCTTCTCGTCCTTCGACTTCGCTCAGGATGAGAAGGTGTAGATAAAAGAAACTAACTCATCCTGAGGTGCGAGCGTTAGCGAGCCTCGAAGGATGGCGTTGGAGTGCTCTGCTATCAACAAGAGACAGAAGAGGGGTGCCAATGAGTGACGGCGTTTGTGAAAAGTTGGATTCTTTAACTTCCACCCTTCGAAGACCGACTTCGTCAAGCACCTCTTAGATGAGTAATCTGCTTGGTTGCAAGCTAAGCGATCTCTGCTCCCGAATGAGAGGTAAATCTCACGCTTGTTGCCGCCTGCAAAATATGGCTAGTCTAACCGATGCGTTTTATTGCCTACAGCCTTTTGGTTAGTTTTGTTCTGGTATCTCTGTTTTCTCTTGCGGCCCCTTTGGGCTGGCCGTTTGAGCTGTTCAGCCATTTTGCCGTTCAATATCTGGTTGGCGGTCTGGTGCTGGCTTTATTGTTTGCCGTGATGGGGCGGTTTAAAATGGTTCTCGCCACCTTGGCCTTATGTTTGTGGCAATTTATTCTTATTGCCCCGCATGTTGATCTCATCCCGTATTCCATCACTAGCCCCTCTGGGCCATGGGTCTCTAGCCTCTGGGCCAATGTGCAAATGCAGGAAGGTGCATTGGCAAAAACAATGTCGCTGGCTCGGGAAAAGCGCGCAAGGCTTGTGACGCTCACCGAGGTTCCCGTCCTTGAGGAGAGCCGAAAGGCAGAAATTTTTACCGGCTATGAACTTCTCACCCGTGACCCAAGGGGCTCAACCATGCAGGTCCTGCTGCTGGTGCGCGAAGATTTTGCCAAAAGCGCGACGTTGCAAACAGATGAAGCATCTCTTGCCATTGTCGAGATATGTACTGCGACGGAAAAGCCCTTCTGCTTTACCTTTGCTGGTGCCCATCCGCCGCCGCCGGTACGTCCGGGTTGGCTGAAAGTGCGTGATGAAAAACTTGACCGCCTGACAGGTCTTTTGGCGGATAAGGACCATGTTCTTGTTATGGGCGATTTTAATGCCACCCCATGGTCCCCTGTGATGGGACGGCTAGAACGTCAGAGCGATTTGAAGCGCAGCACCTGCGGCCAGTTAAACTTTGCCACATGGTTGAGTGATAACCCTCTTTTTGGCCTGCCAATCGATCATGTGCTGGCGCGCCAAGGGTACATCTGGACTTGTAACGTCGGTCCTGATTTTGGCTCCGATCACCGCGCCCTGTTTGCCCAAACGGTCTGGATGGAAGAATGATGAAATCATTTTCTTTCAAGCTTTACTCTCTGCGCGGTGTGGTCGGCGTATTCGTTCTATGGGGATTATTGCAATCTATGGTGCGCCTCGTCTCAGGTGTGCGGTTGGATGGAGACGATGCGAAAGAAAATATCTTCACCCAAAATTGGCAGCTTGGATATAATCCGGATAATCCGCCGCTCTATGAATGGTTGTTGCATGCGACACAGCTTGTTTTTCAGCCGACCCTCTATAGTTTTTTCGTTCTAAAATATGGGTTGCTGACCCTAACGGGGCTGTTCACCTTTCTTACCGCCAGACGGGTGATGGGTGACGAAAAATGGGCGGCGTTGTCGGCCTTTTCTTTGGTGCTGCTCTATCAGGTTGGCTGGAACTATTTTCAAGCGCTTAGCCATTCAGCGCTGGCGTTAACGCTTGTCAGTGCCAGCTGCTATTTGGTGGCGCGATTGATAGAAGAGCAAAAGCTCAGCACCTATTTATGGCTCGGCCTCGTGATGGGGCTGGGGCTGTTATCAAAATATAATTATGCGGGGCTGATGGTGGCTATGATCGGGGCCGGGGTGTGGTTGCGGACTACCCGGCCTGTATTTTTGAACGGGCGATTGCTGTTGAGCCTCGCGATTACAGCTATGCTGGTCATACCTCATGCGATTTGGGTGTTCGAGCATGCTGCGGCCAGTAAAGAGATGGTCGCCGATGCGCTGGGATTGGGGCAGGCGAGCTATTTGGCGCGGGTAGGCGCGGGGCTGCTTTCGGCGCTGGTGGCGATTTTGTCCTTTTTCTTACCCTTTGGCCTTGTCGCCCTGATTTGGTTTCGTAAAGCCTTCCGCCCAAATCATAAAAAGACGGCCAAAGGTGAGGCCGTGTTGACCTCATATTTTGGCCGCGCCGGCTTGGTGGGGGCTGGATTGATTTTTGTGGGGGTTGTGCTTTTGGGCGTATCTGATGTTTCAGAGCGCTATGCCATACCGTTCCTGTTTCCTAGCTGGTTTTGGCTCATGGCGATTTTGCATGAGCGTAAGAAAGAG
>JALWRV010000319.1 GCA_027080545.1 Parvularculaceae bacterium | reverse complement strand
ACTGATCTCCACGCTTCGGGCTGGTTTTCCATCCCGTAGCGCTTCCAGCGCTCGCTCGATAAGTGGAATAATTTCTTTGGCTTCTTTATCTTGGCCAGTTGCCTTTTTCTTCAAGGCAGGCAGGCGCCTTTCCAAACTTTCCAAATCCGCCAGCATCAATTCCGTTTCAACGGTTTCAAAATCGGAAACCGGATCAATACGCCCCTCCACATGGGTAATATCGTCATCCTCAAAGCAGCGTAGCACATAGGCGACAGCATCCACTTCGCGAATATTGGCCAAAAACTGATTGCCCAACCCTTCACCTTGAGAGGCACCTTTAACCAATCCGGCAATGTCGACAAATTGAATACGCGAAGGGATAATTTCTTTAGAGCCAGCAATATCGCAAAGCGCTTTCAGTCGTGGTTCTGGCACCGCCACATCGCCCACATTTGGTTCAATGGTGCAAAAGGGGTAGTTTTCTGCCTGTGCCGCCGCAGTTTTGGTCAATGCATTAAAGAGGGTGGATTTGCCCACATTTGGCAATCCAACAATGCCACATTTAAATCCCATGAGGTTAATCTTTTCCGTTATCTTGATGAAACAGGTTTTGTAAAAGGGTGCCTAAAGCCCCTTTTGCTTCGGTTTTTTCTTCCTGTGCTGTTGGGTTTTTAGGTTTTGATATTTCATTTCTATCTTTGCCGGGTTTTTTCTGGTTCGGATTAGGGCGGTTATTTTTGCCTAATCTAATGGCGAGGTCCGATAAGAAGCGGGCAGGGCCTTGCTCTTTTTCAGATAATAGAAGAGGCAGGGCGCGGGCCGCGGCGTCGAGCAATTCATCGACCCAATCTTCCCGCTCGTTTTTGGAAAAATTTCCCAACACATAATTGGTTACTTTGGCTTTATCGCCCGGGTGGCCGATACCAATGCGCAGACGATAAAAATCACCATCCAGATGCGCCATCAGTGACTTCAATCCATTATTCCCGGCGGCACCACCGCCTTTTTTTATTTTAATTTTTCCCGGTGTGATATCCAGATCATCATGGAGAACAAAAATATGCTCAGGGGGTATTTTGTAAAATCTGGCGGCATCCTGCCCCGCCCGACCGGAGTCATTATAAAAAGTTTGTGGCTTTAATAGCACCACCTTTTCGCCTGCAATTAAGCCTTGGCTTGCTAGGCCATGATGTTTTTTACGAAGAGGCGGAAAATTATAGGTCTCGGCAATGCGATCAATCAGCTGGAAACCGATATTGTGGCGGTTCCCTTGATAGGATTTTTCAGGATTTCCAAGGCCGATAAGGAGATACATAATGGTAAAGGGATAAAACATTCCGCCACGGGCGGCAAAGTAAAAAGAAAAAGGCAGGCTTTACGCCTGCCTTTATTATGATTAGCTGTCTGGCAGGGCTATGACTTATCGGTTTCTTCAGCCTTATCCTCGCCTTCGCCTTCTTCTTCGCCTTCAGCGGCTTCTGCCTCATCTGCTTCGGTTTCCTCGCTTGCTTTGGAGACCGTTGGGGCGGCAATGGTTGCGACCGTGTAATCACGATCGGTGACGGTCAAATCAACCCCTTTGGGCAGCTTAACGGATGAAATGTGGATCGTATCTCCCACTTCCGCTTCGGCCAGGTCAGCTTCCAGCGCTTCCGGAATGGCGGTGGCTGGGGCGTTTACTTCAATCACGTGGCGCACCACATTGAGAACACCACCCGCCTTGAGGCCCGGGCAGGTCTCTTCGTTGAGAAAGCGCATGGGCACTTCAACTTTAACCCGCGTTTTGTCGCTCACCCGCATTAAATCCACATGCAGAGGTAAGTCTTTGACGATATCGAGTTGCACATCACGGGCAATCACCAGCTGGTCATCTTGTCCTTCAACGCGAATTTTGGACAGAATATTGATGAATTTACCGGAACTGACCGCTTTCAAAATCTGATTATAGCGCAGCTTGATATTGACGGGGTCCTGACCACCACCATAAAGAATAGCGGGAATCCACCCATCACGGCGCACCGCTCTTGCCCCGCCCGTGCCTGCGCGCGCGCGTACTTCGCAATCGAAAATTGCTGTTTCCAAAGCCATTTTGTAATTCCTTTATCAATCAACCCTATCTTCCTCGCCGGACCATCCGGAAAGGCCTGTCAGGTGATTTATCGAAGCGCCTCATCTATTACCAAGAGACGCCATCGTGAGGCATGCCTATAGCCGAGCCGATGGCTCAAGGCAAGAGGCAAAATATTGTGTAAATACAGCGTGTTAAGCCTAGTCAAACAGGCTGGAGACGCTTTCCTCATGGGCGATGCGTCGAATGGCTTCGCCGAGTAGCGCAGCGACCGATAATTGCTCAGTTTTGGGGCTGGCTTTAAAGGCCGCAGTGGCCTCGATTGAATCGGTAACGATCAGCCGCCTTAAGGCGGCGGTTTGTTCGATGCGCTCTACCGCATCGCCTGAAAGCACCCCATGGGTGACATAGGCACAAACCGATTTAGCGCCCTGTTCCATCAGCGCTTCGGCCGCATTACACAAGGTGCCGCCAGAATCGATAATATCATCGAACAGAACGCAATTAAGCCCTTCAACCTCGCCAATAATATTCATTACCTCTGAGACCCCAGCGCGGGGGCGGCGTTTGTCGACAATCGCTAGAGGCACACCGCCCAGACGATTGGCGAGCGCGCGCGCCCTGACAACACCACCGACATCAGGCGAGACCACGCATAAGCTCTCCTTATCCTGATGAAAGGCCGATAAAATATGCTCTTTAATATCCTTAACGGCGAACAGATTATCCGTGGGAATGTCGAAAAAACCTTGAATTTGCCCAGCATGAAGGTCGAGGGTCAATACCCGGTCCGCCCCTGCGGTGGTGATGAGATTAGCCACCAGCTTGGCTGAGATGGGGGTGCGTGGCCCGGCTTTGCGATCTTGGCGGGCATAGCCGAAATAGGGCATTACTGCCGTGATACGGCTGGCAGAAGCACGAGATAACGCATCAATGATGATGAGCAATTCCATTAAATGGTCATTGGCGGGACTGGAGGTGGATTGGACCACAAACACATCTTCGCCGCGGACATTTTCCTGAATTTCCACGAAAACTTCGCTGTCGGAAAAGCGTCGGATTTCCGCATCGGTGAGATTGGCCCCAAGCCGCTTGGCAATCGCCTTGGAAAGGGTGAGGTTCGAATTACCGGCTATCAGCTTCATGGTCGGCCGCCCCTAAAATGCCTGTCGAATGATGGCCATGGTTTTGGAGATTTTTGTCTCCGGACGCAAGCGTCAATCTACGCGTGAACCATGTTTAGTCGGTGATTTTAAGCGGTAAGGGCTATGGCGCTGACATGGCGGCCAAATTGTTGCTCTCCCGCATGACAGGTTGCCCGCCATGAAAAATAATCATCCGAGCCACCCAAGGTGCAATGACCCACATCATCAATCTGCTCTGGGGCAAGACCCACCTGTCTCAACCGCCATTGCCCGAACCCCACAAGGTCGAATTTTCTCTTTTGAGGGTCCGGCGTTCGCATAAAAAAGCGAGCACTTTGAGGGTATTTTTCCAAAAATTGCCCGATGAGATCCATCCTGACCTCGAAATTATCGACCCGCAAACAAGGACCAAAGGCAACGCGAACATTCTCGAGCGCACACCCCTCACGGATCATGGCGGCTAATGTGGCTTCCAATACGCCGCGCAAGGCTCCACGCCACCCCGCATGGGCAGCGGCAATGGTGCGGCTGTTAGCATCGGCAAAAAGAACCGTCATACAATCAGCGGCTAAAGCACCGATTGCGAGATTGGGGGTGCGGGTGATGAGCCCGTCGCAGGCGGGGCGGTTGGCGCCGAAATCCTCATGGATAATAGTAATTTTGGCG
>JALWRV010000318.1 GCA_027080545.1 Parvularculaceae bacterium | reverse complement strand
GTGTTGATGGATATGCACATGCCAGAGATGGATGGGCTTGAGGCTACCCGTAAAATTCGCGCCATGGGGGGCGAACCGGCAGAAACCCCCATCATCGCTCTTACTGCCAACGCCATGAAAAGCGACCGGGAAACCTGTCTCACTGCGGGCATGAATGATTTCATCACCAAACCATTTGATCCCAATGATTTGCTGGAACGGATCAACAAATGGGCCAATGGCACCCCGGATGCCGAAGAGGCCGAGGCCGAAGCCCTCGCACAAGAAATCGGCTAAATCCCGCAAACCCGGCCCATCGCCTTAAAACCGGCCTTTCATCTGCCACAAACCGGCTTATTCTGTCCGCTTTCGCGTATTACCGGGAGTTCAGGGCAATGGCTAAAAATAAACACGTCCCGCTCAAAACCAATGCCTTCATTCCGGTCATTCCGGCCATGTTTCTTTTGGGGTTTGCCTCTGGCCTTCCTTATGCGGCTTTGGTCGGCACCCTCAATGCGTGGCTAACCATCGCCGGGGTCAAGGTGGCAACCATCGGGGTGCTAAGCTGGATTGGCCTTTCCTACGCCTTCAAATTCTTGTGGTCACCTTTATTTGGCATTTTCCTACCCCCTCTATTTAAAAAGAAAGGCCCCATTGGGCGCTGGCGGGCTTGGATAATCGCGGCTCAATCCGTGATCGTGCTGGCACTGTTTTTCATCACCAAAACCAATCCCGTAACCGCTACCGGTTGGCTAGCCCTAACCGCCTTTCTCGCCTCCATCGCTTCGGCCTCACAAGATGTCGTCATCGATGCGTGGCGCATCAATATTGCCCGCAACGCCGGAGAGCTGGACCGACTTTCAACCATGTATCAATTCGGCTACCGGGTATCCGCCTTTTTTGCCGGCTTCGCCGCTTTGCTCTTGGCGGGACGCACCAGTTGGGAATTTACCTATGCGGCGATTGCGGTGTTGATGTTCGTCTCTTTCGTTGCCACATTTTTAATGCCCGATGCCCCGGAAGAAAATACAGGCCGCGACAATCGTGTGCTGCGCCTCGGCTCTCACCTCAGCGTCAAGCAACGCAACCGCTTATTCTATCCCGTCCTCGTTGCTTGGGGACTGGCAGGGTTGACCATCGTGTCTTTTATGACCGCCTATCTCTCCATGGAAAACCCGCCCTCGATCAAAAGCTTCACCACCATTGGCGGCCCCTTGATTATTATCGCAACGGTTATCTTTCCCTCTATCGTCGCGGCACTGATTTTGCGCGATCATTCATTAGAAACCCAACAAGCCTCTTCCATTCCTGTTAAAACATGGAGTGATCATCTTTATGTGGCGATTATGGAGCCGCTGATAGATCTCGTCGGTCGGCTGCGTTGGGCCGCCTTGCTGGTGCTGATCATTGTCCTGTTTTATCGCTACACAGATGCGGTCTGGGGTTCTTTCGCCTATCCGTTTTATATGGGGCAAGACAGCTCCATCGGCGCTCAAGGGTTTACCTATGACGAGGTCGCCGTAGCCTCTAAACTGTTCGGTGTCGGCATGACCATTGCCGGCATTGCGGCGGCTGGTTTTTTGATGGCGGTTTTTGGACGCATGCCCTGCATGCTCGCCGGGGCCATTCTCGCCGCTTTGACCAATTTATTATTTGCCGACCTTGCCAATGGCGGCGCGGTGATGGACAGCATCACCCGAGCGGTGGGCTTTCCCTATCTTTATGAGCCGATCAATGTGGTGATAAACTGGCTCCATCTCGATGCCAGTATGAATGATCGCCTGGCGCGCTTGATGCTCGCTATTGCGGGGGAAAATTTGGTGGGCGGCTTTGCGGGAGTGATTTTCGTCGCCTTCCTGTCCTCGATAATCAACAAACAATATGCTGCCGTTCAATATGCGCTGCTTTTGTCCATGACCATGCTGGTGGGCAATCTTGGCAAGCCCTATCTTGGTAAGCTCATTGATGATCGCGGCTATGCTTTTGTCTTTGTCCTTACCGCCTTGTTGGGTCTAATCGCCATCTTCGCTTCAATCGCCGAATGGGTGCGCGAAGCAAGGGAAGCCAAAAAACAACAGCCCTAAGCCCCGGCCGCCAAACAAGACTCAAACGCCGGCGATGGCTGGCCTCTTTCTGCCGATAGAAGCGATAAATTCTGAATAATCTCTTCCTCGTCGCTTTGGCGCACAAATCCATAAATCCGACAGGATCCCAAATCATAGCGCAAAAACAGCCCATCACCTTCTCGGCGGGTCAAGGCGGGGGGGCCAACCAATGCTTCCCATGCGGCCCGTTGACCACCTTCAAAATCCGCCAATCGCCACCTTGCGGCTGCCTCTTCCGCTTGCTCAATGCCAGCCCCTTGGGGGTTATCCAAAGGTGCCTTATCAAGAGCATCGCTGCCCATGGGCGGCGTACTGGCACAGCCCGCCACGACACCAACCAACAATAATATCCCCCCATAGCGACCTAATTGAGCATCCCTTTTCATCATCTGTTCGATCCTTTGTCCGTCATCTCGGACTTGTGTCTTAGCACCAAAACTCATACTAGGGTGTGAACAGCCCGCCTTTCAATGGCGGGCCTATGACTATTTAGACCTATAGGAGACCCCCATGGCCAGCCCCAACGCCCAATATGATGTCACCGGAATCGGCAATGCGATTGTCGATGTGCTGGCAAATACGGATCAAGATTTCCCTGAAACCCACAACATACCCCGTGGCGGCATGCGCCTGATCGATCAAACAGATGCAGGCACCATTCTCACGGCCATGAAAAGCACCAAAATGGTCTCCGGTGGCTCTGCAGCCAATTCCATTGCCGCGCTTGCCTCTCTAAATGGTCGCGGCGGGTTTATCGGCAAGGTCGCTGATGATGGTTTGGGCGATGTGTTTTGCGATTCCTTACAAGGGATGGGGGTTTTTTTCGCCACGCAACCGCTCACCGATGGCACCGAAACCGGTCGCTGCCTAATCTCTGTGACACCGGATGCCGAGCGCTCCATGGCCACCTTCATTGGCGCCGCCGAACATGTCAGCGTCGATGATATTGACCCTGAACTAATCGCCGCTTCAGCCATTACCTATTTTGAAGGCTATTTATTTGAACAAGAAAAACCACGCGAAGCCTTTATTAGAGCCTGCAAAATTGCATCCGAAAGCAATCGCAAAACCGCCATCACCCTGTCGGACAGAGACCTTGCGGTGCGCCAACGCCCGCACCTTCTCTCCTTCATCCAAACCCACACCGACATCGTGTTCGCTAATGAAAATGAAGCCATCGCCCTGATGGATGAGCAAGACCTTATCGCCACCATACCCGAAATTGGCAGGCTCGCCCCATGGGTTGTGATAACGCGCTCTGAAAAAGGGTCTTTAATCATTGATCCCGAAATGTCCGTACACGAAGTAGCAGCCATACCCCCCAAGCAATTAACAGATACGACCGGTGCCGGAGATGCCTATGCGGGGGGCTTTTTATTTGGTGTGGCCCGCGATATGTCACCGGAGCAATGCGCCCTCATAGGCGGCACCTGTGCCGCAGAAATCATCTCCCATATGGGTCCACGCCCGGAACAGAGCTTGGCGCAGCTGGTGCAAGATGCTGGCCTAATTTAACGCACCAGATTTAATAGATAAATGATCTAGGGCTTCAGCGCAGCTTCGGAGGCAAGTTTAGTTTTTTCGCTGCGCTGCCTGCCCCTAGCGCCCCGTCTCCACGCGCGCGCAAGGCTTCCTCCTTGCCCCTATCCACCCTTTGGCTCTCGGCAAGTTTTTCCGCAACGCTTTCAAGGCGAATATCCCGTTCGATTAACAGGCGCACCAAAGCCCGCAACATGGTCGCCGCCTTGTCGCGCACCAGAGTCTCTTCTTGGGTAAT
>JALWRV010000317.1 GCA_027080545.1 Parvularculaceae bacterium | reverse complement strand
CCGCTGAAGGGCTTGGCTCTATATTGATTTTTGAAGTCATGCTCACATCCATGGGTTTGTTCAGACAATAGGGCGTTTTTGCGCCCTCTTTGCTTTTGGCGCAAGTCTGGCTAAGAGTTGAAACCATGTCAGATAATAGTTTCGGTAAATTATTTCGGGTTACCAGCTGGGGCGAATCCCACGGCCTTGCTATTGGTTGCGTCATTGATGGCTGCCCGCCGGGCCTGCCCCTCAATGAGGCAATGGTGCAAGAAGCCCTGAACCGCCGCCGCCCAGGCCATGGCAAATATGTCAGCCAGCGACGGGAACCAGATTTGGTGCAAATCCTGTCTGGTGTGTTTGAAGATGATCGCACCGATGGCCCCCGCACCACCGGCACCCCCATCGCCATGGTGATTGAAAATATCGACCAGCGCTCGAAAGATTATGGTGATATTCGTGACCGCTATCGACCCGGCCATGCGGATTTTACCTATGACGCCAAATATGGTTTTCGCGACTATCGCGGGGGCGGGCGGGCCTCAGCCCGTGAAACCGCCATGCGGGTCGCCGCCGGGGTTGTCGCCAAACAGATATTACATCATCTCTATGGGGAGAATATTTCCATTCAAGCCGCCATGGTGCAAATGGGAACCGATAAGATCGACCGAGACCATGCCGATTGGGGACGCCTTTATGAAAATCCCTTCTGGTGTCCTGACGAACAGGCTGCCGCCCGCTGGGCCGAACAATTGGAAACCATTCGCAAAAACGGCTCTTCTATCGGGGCGGTTGTGGAAGTGGTGGCCAAGGGGCTGCCCGCAGGCCTCGGGGCACCGGTCTATGGCAAGCTTGATGCTGAACTGGCTGGGGCGTTGATGTCGATCAATGCGGTTAAGGGCGTTGAGATCGGGGCCGGTTTTGCGGCTGCAGGCCTTAGCGGCGAAAACAATGCTGACGAAATTCGCATGGGGCAAGCCGGTCCTGAATTTCTTTCCAACAAAGCCGGGGGCATTTTAGGCGGTATTTCCAGCGGCCAAGATATTGTTGCCCGTATTGCCGTTAAACCCACCTCTTCGATTCTCACCCCGCGCAAAACCATCACCAGCGCGGGCGAAGAAACCGAAATTATCACTAAAGGTCGCCATGACCCTTGCGTGGGTATTCGTGCGGTTCCCGTGGCCGAGGCGATGATGGCCTGCGTGCTTGCCGATCAGGCCTTGCGCCATCGCGGCCAAGTGGGCTAGAGCCCTACAGCCAAAGCCGTTTATCCGTGTAATGATTAACAAATTTGAGAAGAACCTGAGAACAACCCATGGCCCTGCAACCCACTCTGAGCGATTTAAAATTAAGCGAGTTTCAGTTTAGCGATTTGCTCGACGCTCTGTTTCCCATTCTTGTGAAATACGGGCTAAAGGCGCTGGCCGCGCTGGCGATTTTCACCTTTGGCCTGTTCATCGCCGGGCGAGTGCGCCAAGCGGTGCGGGTGATGCTATCGCGCTCCAAGCGCATCGACCCGCTGGTGGTCAGCTTCCTGTCTTCTTTTGCCTATTATGCCACCATCATCGCCATCATCATTGCCATTATCGGCCTGTTTGATGTGCCGACCACCAGCTTTGCCGCGCTGCTCGGGGCGGCAGGTCTGGCCATTGGTCTCGCCTTGCAAGGCTCCCTCTCCCATGTGGCTTCAGGGATCATGCTGTTGATCTTTCGGCCCTTCCGGCTTGGCGATTATGTCTCCGCTGGCTCCTATGAGGGCACCATTCGCGATATCAATCTGTTTTTCACAGAAATGTCGACCACCGATAATCGCAAAGTGATCATTCCCAATGGCATGGTGTGGGACAGTGCGATTATCAATTTCGCTGCCTATGGCAAACGGCGCATGGATATTATTTTCGGTATTTCCTATGAGGATGATATTGAAAAAGCCCAAGCGGTTATTCGGCAAGTTTGCGCCGATAGCGGTCTTGTATTGGAGCAACCGGAACCGATTGTCGAAGTGGATAGTCTTGGAGATTGGTCGGTCAATCTAATCTGTCGCTTTTGGGTGGATGCAGACAATTATCTCGGAGCCAAGTGGAAATTGACCAAACAGGTCAAACAGGCTTTTGACCGCGAGGGCGTCTCCATCCCCTTCCCCACTCGCGTAGAATATAAAATCGACAAATCAGAATAAACCCGTTTTCAACTGACAGATTCATGTCAGTTGGGCTATGCTATCGCCCTCTGGTTCGAAAATGAGGTTCCAACCCTGCCCCCGAGTGCGCCCGCATTTCGCGTCTCGCTCACCCTGAGGTGCCCGGTAAAGCCGGGCCTCGAAGGGCCTCGGGCCAAAGACGTGGGAACCTAAAAACCAAGGAGATAAATATGAATAATCCCGTAATCGAAGCCGTCAGCTTCAAACTTAATGCCAATGTCAGTGACGCTGATTTCGTCGCAGCCTCCAAAGCGGTTGATCATTTTGTTGAGAACTGTGATGGCTTCATCCGCCGTCGCTTGTCCAAAGGCGAAGACGGCCAATGGCTCGATCATCTCGAATGGGCGAGCATGGAACAGGCCAAGAAAGCGGGCGATGCTTTTCTCAAAAACAAAGACCTCGCCCCCTTCATCGCTATGATAGACATGGGCAGCGCCAATATGCGCCATGAACAATTAATGGCTAGCAAGGGATAACAAAATGCGCCGCACCGACCGCCTGTTTGAACTGATCCAATTGTTCAGAGGCGGTCGGCTATGGCGCGGGCAGGACCTCGCCCATCATCTCGAAGTTTCCTTACGCACTATCTATCGCGACATTGATACGCTTGTCGCTTCGGGCGTGCCCATAGAAGGCGAGCGCGGGCTAGGCTATATGTTGCGCGAGCCAATCTTCATCCCACCCTTGACCCTCTCCACATTGGAATTGGAAGCCCTGCATCTCGGCATGCATTTTGTTGCCCATACGGGCGATGAGACGCTTAGCGAAGCGGCGCGCCAGTTGAAAATAAAGATAGATGCCGTTCTCCCCAGCAACCGACAGGGAAAAAATTTCGCCAAAGGCATTGGCATTTACGCGCCGACCCCCGAGGGCCCGCATGTTTTTCTTCCCGTATTGCGCGAAGCCATCAGGCAAAAACAAAAACTAAACATCACCTATCACCGCCTTGATGGTAAGAACACAAAGCGTCTGGTGCGCCCGCTGCATCTGGAATTTTGGGGCAGTGTCTGGACCCTCACCGCATGGTGCGAAAGACGAAATGATTTTCGCACCTTCCGAGTAGACCGCATCAAAGCAGCCAAACAATATGAGGCTTTTCGCAGCGAACCCGGCAAAAGATTTACAGATTTTCTAGAGCGTTTCCAGGATAAGTGGACACCGGTTATCCGTCCGGAAACGCGACAAACAAAGATTTAGAGACCGGTTTTGATTGCTATCTAAACCGGTCTCTAAAAACGCGAAGGCTATGAGGATAAAGCCCCATGACCCGCATTCAGGACATGCGCAATCTCGGGCCTAAGATGGCATTATGGCTGGCAGCGGTTGATATTCACACGGCAGAAGATTTGCGAACGCTGGGCAGCGTGGGTGCCTATCGCCGTCTTAAATTCCGCTTTGGCAAAGAAATTACGCTCAACGCTCTTTATGCCATGGAAGCTGCTTTGCGTGATTGTGACTGGCGCGCCCTGTCGCCAGAAACCAAACAGGCCTTGCTTGACCAACTCGCACAAAATCAACCATCTCCTCCCCAATAGCGCCATTGTTTCGCCCGAATGTTGGTGTTAATCTACTCCCCATGACTGAAGAAAAAACAAGCTCCCCCGCCCGTTCCGGCCTTCGCGCTGCGCTCAATGTCAGCACGCTTATCTATTTGCTCGTCGCCAGCATGTTGGTGGGGTTTGTGTTGGCGACCCTTGGGCTAAATCCAGT
>JALWRV010000316.1 GCA_027080545.1 Parvularculaceae bacterium | reverse complement strand
ATCATTGGTAATTTCGACGGCACTGTTTTTGGTGGAGCAGGCAATGACGATATCAGTGTCGAGGGCGCGACGGCCAATTTATTCGGTGAAGCAGGCGATGATATTTTGCGCTCCAGCGCCGATGGCAACTCCACACTAACCGGCGGTGCAGATCTTGACACTTTTGTCATCAATCAGACTGCTACGGGCTCTTTCATCGTGGCGACCATTACTGATTTTGAAGATAATATCGATAGTATAGACTTCACCCTATTCAACTTGGCTGCGTTAGGTGTGAACAATATTAACGATCTTATGGGGCGGGCGACGCAAATAGGAGCCGATGTTGTATTTAATCTCGATAATGCCAGCGTGTTTGGATTTTCGCTAATTGTGCAAAACACAACCTTGGCTGATGTTCAGGATGATATAATCGGTATCTGACATTAGGCCTTTTCAGATAGGGAAAATTGCGCGACCTTCGGGGGCAGAAAGGTTTATGCTTATGACCATGCCCACGCGATTGGCCGATTCACGCAACAAAACGGGTCCCGTGCCCAGTTCTGATTCTGTGCGTGCTTTTGATTTCATTATTATTGGTGGTGGTTCTGCGGGCTGCGTGTTGGCCAATCGCCTCAGTGAAAATGGACGTTATTCGGTTTGTTTACTCGAAGCTGGCAAGGCGGATGATAGCCCTATAATCCACACGCCCCTCGGGCTAGCCATCAGCGTTCCCGGTGCGGTTGCCAACTGGTCTTTTGAAACCGTTCCCCAAAAGCAACTTAATAGTCGCAAGGGCTATCAGCCCCGGGGTAAAACCCTTGGCGGGTCTTCCTCAATCAACGCGATGATTTATACCAGAGGTCACCGTCGCGATTATGATGATTGGGTAAAAGCCGGGGCTGAAGGTTGGGCTTACGATGATGTGTTGCCTTGGTTCAAGCGGGCTGAAAATTTCGAACAAGGGGCTAATGATTATCATGGAGAAGGCGGACCACTGAATGTTGTTCGGTTGACCCCCCACCCGGCGACCAAAGTTTTTCTAGAGGCCGCGCGGGGCCTTCAATTGCCTGCCAATGAAGATTTCAACGGCCAGCAGCAAGAAGGGGTCGGCGTTTATCATGTAACCCAAAAACAGGGGCGGCGGTGGTCAGCGGCGGATGCTTATTTGCATCCGGTTATGTCACGAGACAATCTTACGGTGATGAGTCAGGCTCATGTGCTTAAGATTTTATTTGAGGGCAAGCGCGCCAATGGCGTTCGAGTAGATTTGAAACAAGGTGGGGTGCGCGAACTATCCGCCCGGTGCGGTGTTGTTCTAAGCGCCGGAGCCTTCCAGTCACCGCAACTCTTGATGGTCTCCGGTGTGGGACCGGCACAGCATTTACGCGATAACGATATTGATATTGTCCACGAATTGCCCGGCGTTGGGGAGAATTTACAAGACCATATTGACCATATTCTGGCCTATAAATCCAAAAACACTGATGTCATCGGTCTTTCTTTCAAAGGGTTAGGTAAGCTCTACGGGGCATGGCGTGAATATAAGAAACATAAAACCGGTTTGATGGCGTCCAATGTGGCAGAAGCCGGTGGGTTTTTGCGTACAGAACCAAATTTACCACAGCCTGATGTGCAGCTTCATTTTTGTATCGGTATGGTGGCTGATCATGGCCGCAAGCAAAGTTGGGGCCATGGCTATTCTTCCCACGCCTGTATCTTGCGCCCTAAAAGTCGTGGCACGGTGCGCCTCAAGGATAAAAATGCCCATTCTGCTCCTCTCATTGATCCGAAATTTCTTGATGATGAGCGCGACCTTGAGGGTTTGAAAAAAGCCACGCGTATCAATTTGCGAATCATGGAAAGCGCCGCCTTTGCTCCCTTGCAGGGGCACTTGTTACACCTTTCTCCTGATCCAGATGAAGAAGAGCTGGAGGCGGATATCCGCAGTCGCGCCGATACGATTTATCACCCTGTCGGTACGTGCAAAATGGGAACCGGCGCTGACGCTGTGGTCTCACCCAAGCTAGCGGTCCATGGCATGGAGGCTTTGTGGGTGGTTGATGCGTCAGTGATGCCCAATTTGATCTCCGGCAATACCAATGCACCGACCATTATGATTGCCGAGCGGGCAGCCAATTTCATCTTGGACGCACAGGCGGTTTGATAATGATCCGAACGAGGGCTGCGGGCGTATAGCTTAGCAGAGTAGAGGGACTTGGATGGCCGAGACAGGGTCGAGATTAAAAACGGGTGTGACGCTGGCCTATTCGATTGGTCAGGTTGCGGTAAACGCCAAGGATTTTCTCTTTCTCTATTTCTTTTTATTTTTCTTCAATTCCGTTCTGGGGGTTTCGGCCCTGTTGGTGGGGGTGGTTAATGTGTTGGCGCTTATTGCCGATGCGCTTAGCGATCCGGTGATGGGGGCAATTTCGGACAATTATCAATCTAAGAAATGGGGGCGACGGCATTTATTCATGGCATTGTCGGCGTTACCGCTGGGGTTTGGGATATGGGCGTTGTTTTCGCCGCCTGCCTTTGTGAGTGGCTTCTGGTTGGTGGGGTGGATGGCATTTTTTGCTATTTTTGTGCGCCTCGCTCTGACCATGTTTTTTGTTCCCTATGTGGCGCTCAATGCGGAGTTAACACCGGATTATGACCAGCGCACAAACCTCACAAGTTTGCGCACTATTTTCGGCAATGGCGCCTCGGTTTTGATCGGGGCCGCCGTATTTCTGGTATTCCTTGCCGATGGCCCGGACTTTCCCGATGGCCGCTTTAATCCGGCGGGTTATTCGCAAGCGGCTCTCCTGTCTGGTATCGTGGCGATTATTGCGGTGTGGGTGGCGGTGCGCGGCACATGGGGTGAAATTCCGCGTCTGCAAACGCGATCTCTCGCTCAACAAGGCCACGGACAGCGCCGATGGTGGCAGGGCTATGGCGAGTTCTTGCGGGCCTTCAAAAGCCTGCCCTTTAGAAGCCTGACCATTGGCTTCACCTTTTTCTCGGTCATGGCCGGTTTTGCCACGGCGCTTTCGACCTATTTGTTGCAATATTTTTGGGGCTTTGATCAGGCGCAATCCCAAGCAGTGTTATTGGTGTTGGGGATCGGGATCATTCCAGGGGCTATCTATACGGCACTCCTGTCGCGGATCTATGACAAGCGGGCGACCATGCTGGTTTCAACGGCGCTTTATATCTTGATTTACACCTTGCCTATTTTGGCGCGCCTCGCTGGGTGGATGCCGGACAATGGCACAGCGGCCTTGTTCTGGTCGATTATGGCAATTTATCTAGTGGGGCAGACATTCGCGGTAAGCATTGTCATTTTATCGGAATCCATGATGTCCGATGTGGCGGATGAATATGCCTTGGAGACCGGAGAGCGAGAGGAAGGCATATTGTTTGCAGGCATTTCACTGGCGCGGAAACTGTCTTTCGGCCTTGGGGGCCTATTAGCCTCTATCCTTTTGTTTCTGGTCAAGTTTCCGGTACAAACGCAAGCAAAGGATATTGATCCGTCGGTGTTGTTTAATTTCGGGGCTCTTTTCGCGCCAACTATTGGTATTCTCTTAATCGGGGCTTTTGCCTTTTTCGCCCGCTATCCGGTTACCCGGGCCCGCCATGAAGCGACCATTAAAAAATTAGAATCTTAAATCCAAATGATCACTAAAAAGCGCCGCGCTTAGCTATTTCATAGTCAACACCACCTTACCAATGGCACGACGCTCGGCCAGTTCGTCAAAGGCGTCGACAAAATCTTCTAACCTATAATGGTTGGAAATAGGCGGTTTGATTTTGCCCTCGGTATAAAAATTCATCAGCTCACGCATATTTTCCTGATGCGCGTTAAAATCGCGCATGGTCCATGCGCCCCAAAATACGCCCTTAATGTCGGCAGATTTCAACAGGGTGAG
>JALWRV010000315.1 GCA_027080545.1 Parvularculaceae bacterium | reverse complement strand
ATATTTGTCTGTCTGAGCGCCCAACCATTGATGGCACGTCTCATGCCAAAATAATCCTTCAGGCGATTGTGGAGACGGGCGAAAATTTTGGTAAAACGCATATTCTGCAAATCATCACTGGGCAGGGGAATGAGAAAATCAGCGCCCGTGGCCATGATGAATTGTCCTCGTTTGGGGCGGGAAAAGGATTGCCGATAAAACAATGGCGGGCAATTTTTCGTCAATTAGAAGCGCAAAATATTATTGAGGTGGTGGGCGAATATCATATTGTGCAATTAACCGTTCGCGGCCAACAGGTAATGGCTGGTGGATTAAAGGTTGAATTGCGGGTCATAGAAGAAACAAAGCAGAAGACCAGAGCGCGCCAGCCTTTGGCTATGGGGCAGGTGAACGCAAAATTATTGAGCCATTTAAAAGCGGTACGGTTGGCGCTGGCGCGAGAGAAAAAATCTCCAGCTTTTGTTATATTCGCGGATCGAACATTGATAGAAATGGCGCAAAAGCGCCCGAAAAACCTTGAAGAATTTGCACGACTAAATGGTGTTGGTGAGAAAAAATGCTTAGCCTATGGCCATCATTTTTTGCAAGCGCTGGCAAACTTTATCGATACGTAAAATTTGCCCCATAGGGAGACGTTTTTAAAAACGTTCAGAAATTGCATGACGAAAATAGCTATTCCAGATGATTTTGAACAAGTAGAAATCCGTTCCGAGTTTGCTGCCTTTAATGGTCCTCTCTATCGGCGTATCGAGCCGGTTTCCCTTGGGTTTTTCTCCGAGCAGCGCCATTCCAATATTAACGGGGTGGTGCATGGGGGCATGTTGGCGACCTTGGCGGATATTGGCTTGTTTTTTATTGCCAGCGATGGCGATGATGTGATGAATGGGGCAACGCTTTCGTTGAATTTGAATTATATCGCACCCGCTCCCATTGGGCAATTCATCTATACGAAGGGTGAAATTATCCGCGCGGGGCGTTCAATTATATTTGCCGAAGGGAAAGTTGTTTGCGTCGATAAGGTGCTGGTCAGTTTTTCCGGCACCATTAAGCGGTTTTCTCAAACGCATTCATCTTCCTGAACAAAAAGCAAGTTGACCTCATGGCTATGGGCGTCAAAGGTGAGCAGTCTCTAAAATGTTGTTGGAGCCCTGCTCATGAAAAATAAAAATCAGCCTTTGTTGTTTTTGGTGGGCTTGTTGGCCCTGTTTGTTGCTCTACCGTCTATGGTCATGGCTCAAGAGGAGGGTGTCAGCAATAGGGTTGGGAGCGGTAATGTCAGTGAAAATGTGAGCACACCCTCCATAGAGGCAGATTTACGCGAAATCGGGCGGTTAAAAAAAGTGTTTCGCCATGAAAAATTACGCCAAGGCATCGCGCCGGAAGATCAAAGCCATTTTTCGGTCTCGGCGCGCATAAACCGTGAGGGGGGTGGACCCATCGGGTTATGGTATGGCGAAGGAGAAGGCAGACAGAAAATACCCGTAGGGGAAGATGGAAAATTAAGTTGGCGTCCAAGCGCGGCTCTTTTTAAGGCCAACCCTTTGGTGTTTACAGATGTGCCCAAGGGGTAGCTTTCCATGACGTTAGGCATGCGCCCCATCCTACCCATGGAGGAAAAGGACGGGCAAATAATGATAAAAAGCGATGATTTGCGCTTAGCGCTCAAGCAGGCCAATCGGGCGATTGGCAAGGCGGCGGGTGTTGCCTCTTTTGCGGTTCCAAAAATGAAAAAAATCATCATTAGAGTGCCGGACGGTGAAACGCCGATGATGTATTTCTTAGATGGGCAAACGCGCTCTATGGCGATGGCGGCGGATTTGGACGGTTGGTATGTTTTTGATAGCAAAGACAGATCTTTGAAAAAACTGGATTATATTTCTGCGAGTGCCATTCTTGAGAGTAATTATTGGAATTAAGCCGGGCCTAGCCCTTTTCTTTTTCGGGCAAACCCCCTATCTCCCACCCTATGCGCCCGCGCCATGATCAATCAGCTTCTATTCTCGATCAACATGATCCATCATCGCTAAAGCAGCAATTGCAGGCTTTGGCGAAGGTGTGGCCCTTTGTCTGGCCGAAGGGCCGGGTAACGTATAAGTTACGGGTGATCGGGGCCTTTCTGGTTATTTTGTTGGGGGCCTATATCAATGTGCGGGCGCCATTCGTGTTGCGCGATGTTTCCAATAGGCTCAACGGAGCCGATACAACGAGTATTGTTTTTGGCAATATAGCGCTTTTCATCATTGGCTATGGTTTTTTGCGGTTGATGGGGGTGCTGGTACCGCAAATTCGAGAATTTCTTTTCACCCGTGTGGGACAAAATGCCCAGCGAGAAATCGCGCTACTGGTTTTTCGCCATATGCATGATCTTAGTATGCGGTTCCACATTGAACGCCGAACCGGTGGCCTTTCGCGCCTTATTGAACGGGGCATCCGTTCCATCGAATTTATTTTTCGCATTTTGCTTTTTAACATTGGGCCCATGATCATCATGCTGGTCATTATTGCGGTTACTTTTTTCCAACAATATAGTTTGCTCTATGCGTTGGTGGCGATTGTGACCGTTTTGGTCTATTTTTGGTTTACCATTACCTCTACTGAATGGCGTTTGAAATATCGTCGCGAGATGAACAAGCAAGATCAAGAAGCCAGTGCCAAAGCCGTCGATAGTCTGTTGAATTTTGAAACGGTCAAATATTTCAACATGGAAAATTTTGAGGCCGAGCGCTATGATAAATCCATGCGGGCCTTTCAGGAGGCCGCCATACGTTCAAATAATTCTTTGGCTTTGGTGAATATCGGTCAAGCGCTTATTTATAATAGCGGCTTGGTTATTTTGCTGCTGCTTACCGTGCGTGGTGTCTTGAACGGCAAAATGGAAGTGGGTGACTTATTGGCGGTCTCCCTCGTGATGATGAATTTGCAGCAGCCGTTAAATTTTCTCGGCTTTGCCTATCGAGAGGTCAAACAATCGCTGATCGATATGGAAAAAATGTTTACTTTGCTCAACATTAAACCTGAGGTGAAAGACAGACTTGAGGCAACAGATTTAATCGTGACAGGCGGGGCGATTAATTTTGAGGATGTTTATTTTGCTTATGACGAGCAGCGGCCAATTTTAAAAGGGGTGAGCTTTAGCGTTGCCCCAGGCCAAAAGGTTGCCATTGTCGGCCCATCGGGGGCGGGCAAATCAACCATTAGCCGCATTCTTTATCGCTTTTACGATATTGATAAAGGCAAGGTGACGATTGATGGACAAGATATTGCGGCGGTAACACAGGAAAGTTTGCGCAAAGCCATCGGCATGGTGCCCCAAGATACGGTGTTGTTTAATGATAGCATTGCTTACAATATCGGTTACGCAAAACCGGGGGCGGCCCATGCGGATATTGAACAGGCCGCAAAACTGGCGCAAATACATGGGTTTATCATGGGGTTGCCGGACCAATATGATAGTTTGGTGGGTGAACGGGGGCTGAAACTTTCTGGTGGTGAAAAACAAAGGGTCGCAATCGCGCGAACGATTTTGAAAAACCCACCGGTTCTGATTTTGGATGAGGCGACATCAGCGCTTGATAGTGTCACCGAGAATGATATCCAGCAGGCCTTGGATGTGGTTTCTGAAAATCGCACGACTTTGGTTATTGCCCACCGATTATCGACGATTATTGATGCGGATAAAATCATCGTTCTCGAAGCGGGTAGAATTGCTGAACAAGGAGATTTTGCCGAACTGATTGAGCGGGACGGCATTTTCGCTCGATTGTGGCAGCAGCAGCGACATCAAAGTGAGATAGAAGAGGAAGGCATAGAAGACGCTCATGGGGAAGGGCGCATATGAGCGTGAATAGAGTAAAGTCGGCTATTTTTATTGCCGCGCATCGGCGGGCTTGCGAAGCGAACGGT
>JALWRV010000314.1 GCA_027080545.1 Parvularculaceae bacterium | reverse complement strand
GAACGGCAGATCACCGCTCTGTTCGTGGTAGTTGATAAAAAGCCGGTGGGGGTTCTCCATGTCCATGATTGTCTGGCTAGCGGTGTGATTTAAGCTTTTCCTTCGACTGTCGATGAGGAATTTTAAATTTATCGAGCATTTCCCATGGTTAGGGCATTTTGTTTGCAACCTATCTAAAAGATGTGAGGTCGGTGCTGGGCTGATGGTTTTAGCGACTATGCGGGAACTAAATTGGCACAGAGAGAGGCTTTTTGCCGTGGCAAAGTGACCCATCCGTGCCCATTAAGCGTATTGTCTATCAAAAGGTTCCTTGTAGAATAGGGTCTAGGAGAGACGGGATGAAGGAAAAAGACTATTTGGATCAGGCAATTATTGTCACGGATGAGAATCGTGGCGAGATTGCCAAGGGGACGCCCCCCTTTTTTCGGGTAATCTTGGAGGCGGCTTCTCGCTTGCAAACGGGGGTGATGATTCTGGCCCTGCCCGATGGCCGTATCCTGAAATATGATTCCGGCGAAGCGGATCCCGTGACCGGCATTATCCATGTCCATGATTGGGCCATGGGACGGCGCACAGCCCTCGGGGGCACGGTGGGCTTTTACGAGACCTATGCCGATGGCCAATGGTCGACCCCCAACCTCACCAACGCCTTGTGGGTGTTGTCCAATAATGTTTCAGCCTTGAAAGACCGGATGATTGGCAATCGGCTGTTCAAGATTTTCGATCATCTTGCTCATTTGCTCAATAAAAACACCAAATCAGGCTCGAAAAAGAACATTATGGCCCATTATGATTTGGGCAATCGGTTTTATGAGCAATGGCTTGACCCGACCATGACCTATTCTTCCGCCCGCTTTACCGAGCCGGGCATGGCCCTGGACAAGGCTCAGACCGAAAAATATCGCGCCTTGGCAAAGCAAATTGGCTTGCAATCGGGCGAAACCGTGCTGGAAATCGGCTCTGGTTGGGGTGGGTTTGCTGAATTTGCAGCCGGTGAAGTGGGGGCCAATGTGACCGGGGTGACCATTTCGCAGGAGCAATATGATTATGCCCGTGAGCGCTTGCAAAGGCAGGGGCTCAACGAGAAGGTCGATATTCAATTGCGCGATTATCGAGAGATCGAGGGCACGTTTGACAAGGTCGCCTCCATCGAGATGTTTGAAGCCGTGGGCAAGGAATATTGGACCACCTATTTTGATAAAATTCGGGACAGTCTCAAACCCTCTGGGCGGGCGGGGTTGCAAATCATCACCATCCGCAATGACCTCTATCCGGACTATGAGCGGGGGGTTGATTTTATTCAGCGCTATATCTTCCCCGGCGGCATGTTACCCAGCCCGTCGGTATTGCGGGACTATGCGGGCAAATCCGGTCTCGCGGTCAATGAAAGCCAGTCCTTTGGGATTGATTATGCGGACACGTTGCGCCAGTGGCACCAGCGGTTTATCGACCAATGGGGCGAAATCAGCAAGCTTGGTTTTGACAGCAAATTCAAGAAATTATGGGAATTTTATCTATCCTATTGTGAGGCTGGTTTTCGCTCTGGCTCCACCGATGTGGTGCAGGTAGCCCTCTCTAAGGCCTAAAATATACCCCCTATTTTTGGGGTGGCCATGGGGCACATGGATCTCCATAGATGGCCCCCTGATTGATACAGAAAAAGGCGGTCTCATCCGGGGCTGGCGGGTGATCATTCACATTATCCCCCACATAGGCAATGATCACCGCATTGGCATAGCCTTGAGCGGCCAGCATTTGCGGGACCAGTTGAAAACGCGGCATCTTGTTGCTGATGCCTTTGGGGGTGGCGCGGGTGAGCAGGATTTGAAAATCCTGCCCTCGCCGCAAGCCGACCTTATGGAGATTGGCCTCTGTGGCGAGCTGTTCATAGTCGCGCCGATTGGTGACCAGCGCCACATGCCCCCCCTTTGCATTAACGAGGCGGATAAATTCTGCGGCCCCGGGAACCAGCGTGGCCTCTTGTCTTCGGGTCCATTGATGCCAAGACTCGCTGGAATAGGTCTCTCCTTTGGCAATCAATTCCAACTGATAGGTGATATTACTGAGCACCGTCTCGTCAATATCCAACACCACCACCCATTCAGTCCCGGGGGGTAGGTCCACCCCCGCCACATAGCGACTGGCCTGTTGATAGGTCTGTTCTGCTTGCTGGCCCCATTCGCTGCCCTCAACCACCCATGCCACATTATCCGGCAGCGGTGGTTGGGCGCTGTTAAAGCTGGCACACCCGGCCAGCACAGCGATAAAAATGGCGACTATCAGGGGTTTAGCGCCGCGCATGCTCTTTCCTCTTGGTGAAAAGCCCGAAAGGGGGCGACTCTCATTTAGCCCCCCTAAGGGCACGTGAAATTGAACGAGGCTACTTTGCCCCGATGCCATAAAATGTCTATAGCACAAGAAAAGTTTGCTGAAGGAAGCCCCATGCCTATTTCCAACTCAATTATCGATACCATTGGCAATACGCCGCTAATCAAGCTGAGGCGGGCCTCAGAAATCACCGGCTGTACCATTCTTGGCAAGGCTGAATTTCTCAACCCCGGCCAATCGGTCAAAGATCGGGCTGCCCTCAATATTGTTCGCGCGGCTGAGGCCAGAGGTGCGCTTGCCCCCGGGGGACATATCGTCGAAGGCACGGCCGGCAATACGGGAATAGGCCTTTGCGTGGTGGGTAAGGCGCTAGGCTATCAAGTTACCATCGTGATGCCCCGCACCCAGTCGCAAGAAAAGAAGGACGCTATACGCCTATTAGGCGGCAATCTGGTGGAGGTTGATGCCCTACCCTATAACAACCCTGGAAACTATATCCGCTATTCAGAGCAATTAGCCAAAACTCTCGCCCAGAAAGAACAGGCAAGTGTGCTCTGGGCCAACCAGTTTGACAATGTCGATAATCGTGAAGCCCATCGCACTGGCACGGCTTTGGAAATCTGGGATCAGACGGACGCCCAATTAGATGGGTTTATCTGCGCCGTGGGCACAGGTGGCACCATTGGTGGCATGTCTTTGGGGTTGAAAGAAAAAAATTCCAATATTGTGGTCGCTATTGCTGACCCCTTGGGATCTAAAATGTTTTCTTGGGTAAAAGAGGACAAGCTCACATCCCATGGCAATTCGATTACCGAAGGGATTGGGCAAGGCCGTATTACCGCTAATTTGGAAGACATAAAAATCGACACGGCCTATCAGATAAGCGATACGGAAGCGCTTGAAATTCTCTTTTCACTGATCGAGGAGGAAGCCTTATGTCTGGGTGGCTCATCAGGGATTAATGTGGCAGGGGCCATTCATCTGGCCAAGGAAATGGGACCGGGAAAAACCATCGTCACCATGCTGTGTGATTATGGTAATCGCTATCAATCTAAAATCTATAATCCAGAATTTTTACGCGAAAAAGATTTGCCGGTCCCTGATTGGCTTTCTTGAGCTTGTTTTTTCTATGCTTGCGTCCCTAGCCCAATCAGGGCTTAAAATGCCCCATGTCCAAATCTGATGAAGTGGAAAATATAGAGGTTACGATCACCTATCTTGCGATGGCACACCGCCCGAGCGCCCCGCCACCGCCGCGCCCAGCACGCAAGACCGCCCTGATGCGGGTAGAGAACTGTCCACCCGCCTTTTATCGCTTTTTATATGATTATGTTGGCGGGGAATGGAAATGGGTGCAGCGGCGTTATATGGACGGTGCGGAATTAAAAAGCCATATTCATCACCCTGATGTTCATCTCTATTGTCTTTATGTGGATGGTGCCGTGGCGGGCATGGCTGAAATTGATGCGCGAGCGGACAAACAGGAAAATGGCGAAGTGGAAATTAAATATTTCGGTCTTGGGCGTGATTTTATGGGACAGGGTTTGGGGCGTTGGTTCCTTTATAGTGTGATTG
>JALWRV010000313.1 GCA_027080545.1 Parvularculaceae bacterium | reverse complement strand
GGGGGCCTCTGGGTTGATCGGTGGGCTGGGGGGTGTCGGTTCGTCGGGCATGGGCAGACCAACCTCGCGTCTCGGGTCGCCCACATAGAGTACATGGCTTACTACTTTTTTCACTCCACGCATGTTGCGGGCATGGTCGACAGCACGGTTTAATTCGTTCGGACCTTGGGCAACCCCCAGCAGATAGACGGTTCCTTGGGAAACCACGATCTGATAGTTGGAGCGGATAATGTTGGAATCCGTTAGCAGGACGAGGCCTAGACGCTCGTCAATCCAAACATCACCAGCCCCCTGTTTCATGGTGGTATGCTTGCCGATAATAATTTCATTGAGTACTTCGCGCACCCCGCGTGCGGTGCGTGCGATGTCTTCTACATGCTGGCGGCCTTCCGCGCTGCTCATGGTGCCTGTGAGCAAGAGGCGGCCTTCGAAAATACTCATATCAATATCGGAATAATTATAGAGACCATCTTGGAGCAGCCGTGACTTCATGGACAGGTCAGCGGCCGTATCATCAATGCCGTCCCCAAAGGTGCGATTTGTGACACATGCAGACAGGCTGAGGGTAGCGAAAGCGAACAGGGCGCTTGCGAGAAGGGTTTTTGCGCGCGCCGGTTTGGGGGGATGTGCCATGTTCATATCTATCGTGATCGATTCTATCTTTTGCATGTTTATTTTTTTCACGCTTGTTTTTTGCATGAGGGCCTCCTTCAAAACCTTGGGCAGGCGAAACAGCGAGGGTTGCTTCTCCTTTTGACGCTATTTTACCAGACAATAAAGGCCTTAACATGATTTCAGCCTTAAGTTTTAGACAGAGCCGTTGAGTGGCTCACTCGCCATAGCGCCATGCATCACGATGGTGGGTAAGCGATAGGCCGACAAGGGTGATTATATCATAGCGCAAGCCATATCGCATTAGAGCGGGATGGCGGGAGAGAAAATCTTGTCCCGCGCGCTCGATACGGCGGCGGTTTTTCCAATGCACCGCTTCGCGAGCGGTTTCGTGACTGGCGCGGGCCTTGACCTCTACCAGAATGATAACATCGCCGCGCCGGGCGATGAGGTCGATTTCACCATTGCGGCTGCGAAAATTGCGCGCCAAAATGCGATAGGCCTTAAGGCGCAAGAAGAGCATGGCCAGCCATTCGGACAGGCGGCCCTTGCGCTCGGCGCGCTGGCGGGCGCGGCTTTTTTCAGCCATTGGTCTGAGGCCTTTCTTTGCGTAACAAAAGGGCGCGTTGATAGATTTGTTTGCGCCCGAGGGTGGATTGCGCCGCCACAAAAGCAACGGCATCGCGTATGCTCATTTCTGCCATGGCTTGGCGCAAGAGCGGGTCGATAGCGTCGACTTCATCAGGATTGGCCCCATCAGGGTGAGCGCCTTCAACCAAGAGCACGATTTCACCTTTGATTTTGCTGCCATCGGCTTCTTCTGCCAGCGCAGCTGCGCTGCCATGGGTCACATTTTCATAACGTTTGGTGAGTTCGCGGCAAATGGCGATGTGGCGTTGTTTATGGATGGCGGCAATATCGGCCAGCATGGCGGGCAGGCGTGGGCCAGATTCATAAATGACCAAGGTGCGCGGTTCGGCGAGCAAGGCTTTGAGCGCTTTGCGGCGGCCATGGGGTTTGGCCGGTAGAAACCCGGTAAAGAGAAATTGATCCGTCGGCAGGCCAGCGATTGAAAGTGCAGCGGTTAAGGCCGAAGCTCCAGGCACCGTGAAGAGGCTATGGCCCGCCTCTTGAGCCAAGCGCACCAGCTTATAGCCCGGGTCACTGATCAGCGGGGTACCGGCATCGCTGATCAGGGCAATTTTTTTTTGCGCGGTCAGAGCCTCAAGAATGAGGGGGCGCATCTGTGCCCCATTATGATCATGGTAGGGCTTAAGGGGGGTGTCGATGCCATAGGCGGCGAGTAATTTGCCGCTGACCCGGCTGTCTTCGCACAAGATAAAATCCGCCTGATTGAGAACGGCCAGAGCGCGTAGGGTGATATCCCCCAAATTACCGATCGGGGTGGCCACCACATAAAGGCCGGGGGCCAAGGGGCGCTCAAGGGAGGCGGGCAGGGGAAAACCCAATAATTTTTTGACTTCAGCCATGGGGGCAGGCTTGCGAAGAAATGGGGACGGGGTCAAGGCGGATTTTGGCCTCATTTGCTGCGCGAAAGCAGCTATAATGTGCCATTGTTTCGCCGCACGGCTTTGCTTATCATGATGTCGAAAAATAATGTTGAGGGCCGATAATCGCGCTTGTGCGAGGGCTTGATCAGGCCAGCGGGAAAAGGGCTAATATGTTGAAATCATTTAAAATTATTGCCATGCTTTGGCTCGGATTGAGCCTGTTGACGGCCTGTGTCACCAACCCTTCACCAGAGCCGCCGATTTTGGGGCAACCCAACACATCGCCCAATCCGGTGCCGCCGCCGATTGGTACCCCGGACCCCGAAGGGGACGGGGATATGGCCAATTTGCCCCCGCAAGAAGGGGCTGTGGTACGGGTCGCCTTGTTGCTGCCGTTTAAAGCCTCGTCACAAAATGTGCGGACCGTTTCGCAAGCCATGTCTAACGCGGCGCAAATGGCGGCTTTCGAGAGTGGCAATGATCATTTTCTGTTGATCCCCAAAGATACGGGCGGCACCGCAGAAGGGGCGCGCCGGGCGGCCATTGAAGCGATCAATGAGGGGGCGGAAATCATCATCGGGCCGCTTTACAAGCGATCGGTTCTGGCGGTTGCGGAGGTCACCCGGCCAAGAGGTATTCCGGTGATTGCCTTTTCATCCGATATGTCGATTGCCGGTAATGGGGTTTTTCTATTGAGCCATCCGCCGGAAATGGAAGTGGCGCGGGTGACGGATTATGCCATCAATCGGGGCTATAACCGTTTCGGGGTTATCGCCCCGGCGACCGAATATGGTGATCGGGTGAGCCAGTCTTTTTCCGAAGAAGTGTTTGTACGGGGTGGCGTGGTGGTTGCCCAAGAGCGTTATGAGCAATCCGCGGATGCGATGATGCAGCCAGCCAAGCGGTTGGCGCAATTTGCTTCCAAGCCGGGATCAACGGCGGTGGTGCCCCGGGATTCCAGCCTTGGCAATGACGGGGTGTTGGCGGATCCGGGGGACGGGTTTGGCTATCAGGCAGTGTTGATGCCGGAATCCGGCACGCTGTTGCGGGCTCTGGCACCGCTTTTGCCCTATTATAATGTGGATACCAGACGCATAAAACTATTGGGGGTTTCGGCGTGGAATAATCCGCGCCTTGTGCGTGAGCCGGCATTGGCTGGGGGGTGGTTTGCGGCTCCTGACCCTGCTTTGGCCGACGGGTTTCGTAAGCGCTATTCAGATGTCTTTGGCGAAAAGCCGCCGCGCTTGGCTTCGCTTGCTTATGATGCGGCCTTGTTAACGGCGCGGCTTGCGGATCGCCCACCGGGACAACGCTATACGATCGAGACCATTGCCAATCCAAACGGCTATTTGGGGGCAGACGGATTATTTCGCTTATTGCCCAACGGGCGGGTTGAGCGCGGATTGGCGATCTTGGAAATTCAACCGGGGGGTATTCAGGTGATTGATCCGGCCCCGCGCAGCTTCGCGCCCCTCATGAGTGTTGGTTATTAAGGAGACTTACTGATTTTGCTGCAGCGCCTTGGTAAAGTAGGTTTGGTTTTATCACTCGGCCTTGTGCTGGCAGGGTTGGCGGGGTGCGCCCACAACAAACCCAAAGGCCCCGTTAATCCGGTGCAGAAAATAACCCGCACCAGCGAAGGGGTCGATGTCTATGCGACCCTTTATGGGCAAAAGGTGCGCGCAGAAGCAAACCCCGATAATATTCTGTCGCAGCCCCTTGGCAGTAAGAAAAATCCTGTGCGCGCCTATATGCCGGCCGGGCAACGGGCCTATTTGAAGCGGCTGAGATGCCCTGACAAAAAACGGCCTACCTATTTTCGTTTGGGC
>JALWRV010000312.1 GCA_027080545.1 Parvularculaceae bacterium | reverse complement strand
CCCGCTGAATCGCAAGATGTCACCCATATCCGTTGGGTAATGTCGACATCTATAGAGCCGGGAGTTGAACACAGATTGAGTTTTGCCGGCACTTTGAAATAAGTGTATCAAAATAAATCAACTGTTCCGTATAGGAACAATATGAGTGAAAAACGCCGCATGTTAACGCGGCGTTTACTTATATATTTTGCTTTCTAGGCTAATTTTCTGAAAAATTTTAGAAGCCCCTTAACCACATTATGCGAAATTGCTTGTGCAGGAAAAGCAAAATCTCCGTGGGGAGATGAGCGTAATGAGGAGTGATAAAATGAAAAGGGCGCATACAACGACCAAGAAACTGCTGAAAGCAGTCTTGGTTTCGTCAACGGCACTATTGGCTGTTGGCATGGGTAGTTCCGCATTGGCTGGGGGCACCGCCGCCGGGACCAATGTGCAAAACACATTCACACTGGATTATTCGGTAAGTGGCGTTCCGCAAACGCAGATTGATACGGGTCCATCAGGTTCTAACACGCCAACGGAGTTTACGGTTGACCGTTTGATCGACCTGACCGTAACAAGCTCGGGCGATACGACAGTGGCCCCAGGGGCAACCAATCAAGATCTGGTTTATTCGGTGGTCAATAATGGCAACGACACCCAGGCCTATGATTTTTCCATTGTCAACGAAACCACGGACAATTTCGATCCGCTGACATCGTCACTATTATATGTGCTTGATGATGGTGATGGGGTTTACGAGCCGGGTACGGGCGCTGGGCAAGACGGGGCGCTGAACGCCTATACGTTGGGCACGGCTTCGCCTGATTTGCTCGCCGATGCACGGGTTTGGGTCGTTGTGCGGTCTAATATACCGGCCGCTGGTGTGGTTGCGGATACTGATACGGCCGCGGTCAGCTTGATTGCCGATACGTTGGAGCCATCAACATCTGCTTCTGCGGGGACAGCTGTAACAGGCGACACCGACGGCAATAGCCTAACGGGTGTGGCGGAAAATGTTTTGGCTGACGGATCTGGCACGGCCAATGAGGTTGCCAATGCGGGGGACCACTCAGCAACTGGTTCCTATATAGTTGCCGATCCTGATATCACCGCCACCAAAGCGGTTACCGTTTTCTCGCAAGATGGTACAGGCTGCGCAACCATTCCCGGCACGCCAACAGGCGGCTATTCGGTGCCCAATTCATGCGTCGAATATGTCATCACTGTGGTCAACACAGGGGCAACCGCCACCGCAACCGGCATCACCATTGCCGATACGTTGGCCGATCAGTTGACCTTCGTTGCGGCGGTTGATGGAGGCTCGTTTACAGGTGGCACATTGACAACGCCGGCAGCCAATACGGTCTGCACTGGCGGTGCGTGTGTCATCAGCTATTCGGGCGCTAGCCTTGCAGCCGGGGCCACGGGCACCATCACTATTCGCGCCACGGTGCAATAGCGATAAAACAAACGGGAATGTGAGATGCAGGTCTCACGCTCCCTTCCCATTCCTTTCTGGGAATTATGCAACCACCCGCAAAATCCAATTTTGCGGCAATGGGGGAGGTGTAATTGATGCGTCATGCCTCTGGGCATATAGCCGTATGGCAAATGATGATAATGGCACTGGTTGCCTGTGGTGTCCTGCTGGGCACCGCACAGGCACAGCTTGGTGCTATTGTCCCGAATACGGCGAACATCACTTACACCTATGGCGGCACCAGCGTCACCGTCGTGACCAATAATGCGAGTTTTCAGATAGAAGCCAGACGCACCGCGTCAACGATTGAGTTTTTGCGTTATTTTCCTGCAGGCAGTGGCGATTCTGTCGTTTTCAACGGATCCGACTATAGTCCGTCGGGTAGCATGGCGGGCCCGTTCTCCTCATTAGGGCCCGCCACAGCGCCTGGCGGTACGGTTCTATCGTCCGGCAATGCGGTCCCGGTGGTGGCGGCCGATAATTATTTGCCGGGAGAACTGATCATTATACGAGTCACTGACCCGGGCCAAAATGGTGACCCTAACCAGATAGAAATGCTTGTGGCGGAGGTGACGGCGTCGCCGGGTGGCGGCTCGGGCCAGAGCGCCCCCGGACCGGGGGGCAGTCAGGATCGCATCGTCATTCGACTTTATGAAACAGGCCCCGACACCGGGGTCTTTGTTGCATATTTTGCCTCCTCTTCTGACCCCATAACCATCAATGATGCTGTGCTAAATATAGATTCCGGTAGCCGATTGACCGCCACCTATGTGGATAGTTTCGATTCTACCGAAGTGTCGGTGGATGTTGCGGCGGTAAATCCGCGGGGCGTGTTGTTTGATTCACTAACCGGTACCCTAATCAATGGGGCGACCGTTACTTTAATCGATGCGGCGACCGGTCAACCGGCGCAAGTTTATGCGGTCGATGGTGTTTCGACTTATCCGTCAACCATAATCACGGGCCAACCGGTAACTGATAGTTCCGGGCGCACCATCAATTTGGGTTCAGGAGAGTTTTTCTTCCCCATGGTGCTGCCGGGTAATTATTATATCGAAGTTACCCCACCGGCGGGTTATGTTTTTTCTTCCACCCTGTCGCCGGGTGTTTTGGCACAATTGCCCATGAGCCCAAACATTGTTCCGGCTTCATTTGGTGCCACGTTCGCATTGCCAAATGTTGCCAGTCCCTCTTTTGATGTGCCGCTTGACCCTTCGGCGACCATTGTTTTGACTAAAGAGGCTTCCACAGGTAGCGGCGCGATTGGTGATTTTATTACCTATACGATCCGCGTCGAAAATCGCGATAGCGTACCCGCCCCGGTTAATGTGCGCGACACTTTACCTCGCGGGTTTCGCTATCGCCAAGGCTCTGGGCATTTGCAAGACGGAACAAAAGTAACGCCCACAATATCCGTAGACGGACAAACATTATTATTTTCCTTATCGCCCTTGGCGCCGGGTGAAGCCATTACGCTCACCTATTTGTTGGAGATTGCAGCCGGCACCCCCATGGGACAGGCGATCAATGAAGCGGTTGTGGTCGATGGTGACGGAGACGCAATTTCAGGCATTGCGCGAGCTGAAGTTCAAGTGCGGGATGATTTATTGCGCACACGCGCAACCTTGATTGGGCGGGTTTCCGAACAGGCCTGTGATGGAAATCAAGAATGGGCACGCGATATCGAAGATGGGCTGGGCGTCCAAGGGGTGCGGATCTATTTGGAAACCGGCGAATATGCGGTCAGTGATAAAAATGGGCTGTTCCATTTTCAAGGGGTGCGCCCCGGTACCCATGTGGTGCAGCTTGATGAGGAAACCTTGCCCACCGGGTTCGAGCCGATGTTGTGCGAAGAAAATACACGCATGGCCGGCAGCATGACGTCGCAATTTGTTGATGTTCAAGGGGGCAGCCTGTGGCGAGCCAATTTTTACCTGAAACGCAATGCTGATTATGTAGAACCGGAAGCGGCCCCTGAACAGGCTGAGCCGGTGGCGGAATATCTTAGCTTTGATCAGCTCTGGCTGGATGGTCAAAACAATAAAACTGCATGGGTCTACCCGGATACCAGCAAGACCCCGAATGGCCAAAGCGTCAATATCGGCATCAAACATGATGTATCGCTCAATGTGAAGCTGACCCTGAACGGTATGGCCGTGCCGCCAACAAATTTTCAGTCGCGCGACAAGGACAGTCTCAATCTGGTTGCGCTATCCCGCTGGAAAGGGATTGATCTGGCGGATGGGGAAAACAAATTTGTTGCACGTCTGGTCGATGCGGATGGTAATACCGTTGAAACCATTGAAAAGAATATCTTTTTTGTGAAAACCGTGGCCCGGGCCATACCCCTGCCAGACCAATCTACCCTGGTGGCGGATGGCCGTTCGGTGCCAGTGATGGCGGTGCGGTTCGAGGATGGGGCGGGGCGTCCGGTCCATACGGGTCGGATCGTAAAAGTGACGGTTGAAGAGCCATACTATGCGCGCAATG
>JALWRV010000311.1 GCA_027080545.1 Parvularculaceae bacterium | reverse complement strand
GATGGCGCGAGACCCCGCTTCTCACACACGCTATTGTGAACGAGATTATGGGCAAATTTCCATGACTTGATGGAGATCAAAGCGAGGCGCCCCCATATTTGAAACGCTTTAGAGGCAATGTAAAAAACCGAATAAAGCCATGGCCCGATTTTACGGTGGCTATACGAACCGAACGGATTCAGTGTCATACTATCGAAGAAATATTCAAGCCTTTCCCGGCGAGACCTTGCCCATCAGACGGGCTCTTCCCCGCTGGGGGACGCTACAGGTACGATGGGAGAGTGCGCATTTCTGATCACCCATCAGCGATTAGCATTTCTCCCGCAACGAGGGAGCCAAAACCATGAACAGACAAATGAAACCACAAGTCCGTAGCAAACTGATAAAGTCACTGTTGATATCATCCGCCATGGCGCTGAGCCTTTCTTCCTATGCTCTAGCGGGGGGAGGTGATGGCGTTGGCGAAACCGTCTCTATGGAAGAATATCAGGCGTTGAAGTCTGAGGTTGAAACCATGCGAGCCGAGTTGGACGAAATGCGTGCCTTAATCAAGGCGCAACAGCAGACACAACCCACAAGTTCCCGTCAGACCATTCCCGTTAGTTCCACCACCCCAACCGTTAATGTTGCGGCCCAACCGCCTGTATCCGCACCAGAACCACAAGTGACCAAAGAAGAATTTCAAAAGTTGAAGAAAGAAGTTCGCAAAATCAACCGTACGGCCAAAAGTGCGGAAGAATGGAAGAATACAAATTCCACCGTCCATTTGGCAGGCTATGCTTCGGCGGGATATGCCAGCAATGACGGAGGCGATGGGCGCTTTAACCAAGCCCAGTTCGCACCAATTTTTCATTACCAGTATAAGGATCGCGTTTTACTCGAGGCCGAGTTGGAATTCGAAGCGGCCGAAGATGGCACAACAGATGTTGGCATGGAATATCTAACTATTGATCTGTTGCTGAATGATTATGCCACCCTGATTGCGGGGAAATTTATCAGCCCGTTGGGTCAGTTCCGGCAAAACGGACACCCAAGCTGGATCAACAAGCTTCCCTCTGCGCCCTCTGGTTTTGGCCATGATGGGGCGGCCCCCAGCGGTGAGGTGGGGTTACAATTGCGCGGGGCTATTCCCATGGGAGAAAGCGACATGCGCGCCAACTATGCCCTCTATGTGGGCAATGGCCCTTCGCTTGAAACCGTCGTAGAAGGTGGACAAACCGAAATTCATGGCATCGGAACCGAAGGCTTCACGGCGGATGAAAATGGCGGGAAAGTTGTTGGCGGTCGGGTAGGCTTTCTGCCCCTGCCAAAACTTGAGCTTGGCCTGTCTGGTGCCACCGGCGATGTAGCAATTGATGGCGAAAGCAATCGTGCCTATCGGGCAATGGGCGCCGATTTTTCATATCGATTTAAAAAATATGATTTTCGTGGTGAATATATCGAACAAGAAGCCAAAGCCCTTTCAAGCAGCATCGTACCAGAAGCCTTTAATGTCAGCACTTGGTATGTGCAGGGGTCACGCAAATTTGCCAAGAATTTTGAAGGCGTTTTGCGCTATTCAGATTATGATTCCCCCCACCCCGATGAGCAACAAAAACAATGGGCTATCGGTTTAAATTACCTATTTGCCCCTCAAGTCATTGCCAAAATTGCTTATGAGGTAAATGATGGGCTGAACGGGACGATAAATGATGAAAATCGCTGGTTGTTCCAACTGGCATATGGATTTTAAAGGAGTATGATTATGAGAAGCAATTTCATTATACCTCTATCGACATCAATCATTTCGCTTTTCCTGTTTGCGGCCTTATTCTTAGCCTTTCCCAAGGACGGACGCGCTGCGGAAATGCAAGCTGCGGTGAAAAGTAGTGCCAGTGAAACCTCGAAATCAGAAAAGGGCAAGGAAGGTGACTTTGCTCGGGGGGCCAAATTATGGGCGGACCGGTGCGCAGGTTGTCACAATTTACGTGACCCGAAAGATCTGACCGATAGCGAATGGAAAGCGACCGTGACCCATATGCGTATTCGCGCCGGTATTTCCGGCCAGGATGCGCGGGATATTCTCGCCTTTCTGCAAAAAAGCAATTAACCTAAACCGTAACCCGAGAGAGTTTTGCCATGAAAAATATTACCCCTATCATCATCGGCCTTGTTAGCCTGCCTGCCCTCGCATACGCCGCCATGCCCTTGCTAACCACGTCGGGTGATACCGAGCGCGGTCAGGAAATATACGAAGAAACCTGTATTGCCTGCCATGGCCCCGATGGCTCTGGCGCCCTACCCGGTATCACCCCGGATTTTACCGCCAAGGACGGGCCGTTGTCGCAAAGCGATGAGGTGCTGATCGAGCATATCACTGATGGTTTCCAAAGTCCGGGATCACAAATGGCCATGCCGCCACTAGGTGGCAATGATGAACTTACCGAAGAAGATGTTCAAGCTGTGCTTGATTATTTAAAACATGAATTTTACGGCGAGTAATATGGCTGGCCTGTAATCATCTCGCCTTAACATGAACCCGTCTCCTCTTTTTCAGAGACGGGTTTATTGTGTGCTGATCGCGCAGCCTAAAGGGCGCGTCTGCAAGGGAGATGCAGCGCGTTGATGACAGAGGTGGGTGCAAATGACCCGTTCAAAAAATATTTAGGTATTGGGCGAACGGGAGTTCACCTGCACCCGACATTGTCAGCCATCACGCTCGATAGTTTTAAGCGCAACCGACCGATGGCCAGCGCTTTTAAACACCCCACCGGCTTGCCTCATCCGCCCGCTGTAGCTTTGTCGACTATCAGCCCTCAGTTAAGCGGCACTGCGAGGAGTATAAGGGCGGATGGTTGGGCGGGGATAAATTATTGATAAAGAGGGTAAAAACTTTTGTCTTCACCAAACCGCGTGAGAGTTTTCGTCAGCCACTTGCGTTCACAGGGATAATTGATTCACTGGATCAATTATCCCGCTCACCCTTCAAATCCTATTTTCTGTCCGCCCTGCCGGGCCTTCTCCGCTTAAAAACCTTCCTGCGGGAAGGTTTTTCCTGCCTTCGGCAGACCAGCTATGAAGGGACAGAAAATTTTGGCTTAGCCAAACCGGAAGAGAGTCTTTGTCAGCCACTACCGTGGCCTTCAAATCCTATTTTCTGTCCACAGGACAGAAAATTTTGGCTTAGCCAAACCGGATTTGAAGTGGTGCGGCCGAGAAGACTCGAACTTCCACGGGTTTTACCCCACAGCGACCTCAACGCTGCGCGTCTACCAATTCCGCCACGGCCGCAAACCAGATAGGCGAAGGCGTGGGGTAGCAAATGCCTTGGCCCCTGTGAAGGGGTTTTTTGGCTTTTTCCCACCGGCTTTTGGGGCTATGCCTCTTGCCATGGACGAAAAATCCCCTCTCTATCTGGATCAGCCTGTCGGCTGGGTGCGCAGCCTGCGACCTGTGCCCTATGGGGCGGCGGTGGACTTTATGGAAGCGCGGGTGGCCGATATTCGAGGGGGGACGGCCTCAGAACTGGTGTGGACCCTCGAACACCCGCCCCTTTATACCGCTGGCACCAGCGCCAAGGCGGATGATTTGATCGATCCTGACCGTTTTCCGGTCTATGCTTCTGGGCGCGGGGGGCAATATACCTATCACGGGCCGGGCCAATTGGTGGCCTATGTGATGCTTGATCTCAGCCAAAGAAAACGCGATGTGCGCCGCTTCGTGCAAGCCCTTGAGGATTGGATTGTCGATAGCTTGGCACGGTTTGATATTACCGCCGGGACGCGCTCCGGGCGCATCGGCGTGTGGGTGGATCTTGAAGATGGCCGCGAGGCTAAAATCGCCGCCATCGGGGTGCGCTTGCGCAAATGGGTCAGCTTTCACGGCATTGCCATTAATGTGCAGCCGGATCTTGCACATTTTGACGGTATTGTACCCTGCGGCATTGATGCCCCTGAATTTGGCGTAACCTCGCTCTATG
>JALWRV010000310.1 GCA_027080545.1 Parvularculaceae bacterium | reverse complement strand
CCCTGGAGGGTTTTGCTCGTGTTCAGAACATGTCGCGTAATTGAGACGCTAACGGAACGTCCGCGGGCACTAGCTTCAACTCGTGAATTTGATGGGTTCTGATCCATTTCAACTCTTGTCCTTCTGCAGCCACTGGCTGGCCTTTCCACTTGCGACATGCGAATAATGGCATCAACAAATGAAAATCCTCATAAGGGTGTGATGCAAACGCGACCGGTGCCATACAAGCGGCCTCACTGTCGATCTGCAATTCCTCTCTCAATTCCCGAATGAGCGCCTGTTCCGGGGTCTCACCCGCTTCAATTTTACCGCCGGGAAATTCCCAATAACCGGCGAATTCTTTTCCCACAGGCCTCCTGGCCATCAGCACCCGTCCGTCTTCATCGAACAATGCCACTGCGGCAACGAGTATTACCTTTATGCCCATTGCGTCATGCCTCTTTTTCGCCTCAATTGCTTAAGAAGTGTATAAAATATCTGTTTAACTTGAAGAAAGTTGCGTGGACGACGATAAAAATTTCCTTAATTTCTCATCCTGAAACAGTTTTACGCAAATTTCCCTTTCCTTATGAAATACTCATCTCATTCTGAACCATCCGGCGAACTGCTCGGTGCGATGACAGCCTTTTCTTCCACAGGCGGCTCCTCAAGGAGGGTTTCATCCATCAGAACATCCGTTTGGGGCGTGAATATTTCCACATCCGCAGCCGCGCGCAGCTGGGCGATGGTTTTTTCCACCACATCAAGACTGAGAAATTCACGAATTTGCGGCTCTAATTCGGAAAATTTTGGCGGGGTCAATTCGGTCTTGGCTTTGATGCGCACAATCGCCCAACCTTCTTTGGTTTGGAAGGGGGCCGATATTTGCGACCGTGACAGGGAAGAAACAATAGACGCCAAGGCCTTGTCGCCGGAGCCTGAATTGGGCTTATCAGGGAAAAATTCATAATGCCCCCGATAACGTATAGTGGCAGGGCTACTATTGGCCGCTGCTTTAAAACTGCTCCCTGATTTAATCGCTGCGGCCAAAGAATTGGCGCTCGCTTGATCGGGCGCAATCAACATTTCCAATACATATTGGGTGCCCAAAGCGAAACTTTGTTTTTGCCGTCGATAAAATTCACCCACCAGCTTGTCCGATACTTGCGCCTCGATTTGTCGATCCAGAAAAGTCGCCGCCAATATCCGGCCTCGGGCGATACGCAATTTTGTGCGCACATCCGGTTCCAGAGTCATATCCTCTCGCCTTGCGGCCTCCACCAGAAGAAATTGATCCACCGCCCCGCTAACGAGATCACGCTCGAACGCCTCCGCCACGCTCAATGGTGCCTCTGGATCCAATAAATTGGCTTGCACCGCATATTCTCGCAAATCTGACAAGCGCAAATATTGGTCGCCAATGCGCACCATTACCGGATCCACCCGCTCCGGCGGCGCAGAAAGCGCCCCATCCGCAACCTGACGGCTTTGATTAATCTGCTCCAAGGTGCTGCTGGCCGCAATCAGCAAGCCAATCATGCCCATCAGTGCCAGGGCTGAAACAAAGGCCGCCCCCTCTGGGGCCAATAGCCATTGTCCAAAATGGCGCAAAGCCAGCCACACCCCGCGCACCCCCAGACGCAGGCTCAACCATAAGCCACGGCTCAAAAGCACCCATATCCAGTATAAAAATCGTTTCACGGCCTCAAATAGTCCCTGTCCGGCACCCCCATTAGAGGGGAAAACCGCCAAAGTTTTCGCGCTTTTAGCCTAAATCGCCCCGTTCGTCGCCCCCTTCTGGGCTTGCTTGGGGGAGACCTCACGCCCCACCTGCGCCCGATTATGAGCCCCACATTGTCACCCGCCCACATTGACAGTCATTGGCGCCCTGCTTATGTGTCGAACACCGCGCTCCGGCGTCGGTCTTTGGCGCAAGAATGGAGCCTGATTTTCCTCACAATTGAGGGGGTTAGGATGATTGCCGGGTTTTCGCCCGGGCCAGAAACGGGCTTTGCCCCCGCTTAAAAGCCCAAGACCGGATAAACGCCCCGCCAGTAATGTAAGGATGCGACCAGACATGCCTATTTTAGGACTCGCCAGAAAAGTTTTCGGCACCTCCAATGACCGTAAAATACGCCCGCTTTATAAAAAGGTCGAAGCGATCAACGCCCTAGGGCCGAAGATGGAGGCCCTCTCGGACGCTGAGCTAAAGCAACAAACCGAAACCTTTCGCGCCCGCGCCAAGGGGGGCGAATCTCTCGACAAGCTTCTCCCTGAAGCCTTCGCTGCTGCTCGCGAAGCGGCCAAACGCGCCCTCGGCCTTACCCCTTATGATGTGCAACTCATTGGCGGCATGGTGCTGCATAATGGCGACATTGCAGAAATGAAAACCGGCGAAGGGAAAACCTTGGTCGCCACCTTGCCAGCCTATCTCAATTCGCTAACCGGACGCGGTGTGCATATCGTTACGGTCAACGACTATCTCGCGGCGCGGGATGCCGAATGGATGGGCCGTGTGTTTGATCAACTTGGGTTGACCACCGGCGTTATCACTAACCCCCTCACCGACCCGGAGCGACGCGAACAATATGCCTGCGATGTCACCTATGCCACCAATAATGAGCTGGGTTTCGATTATCTGCGCGACAATATGAAACATTCGCTGGAAGAAATGGTACAACGCGGCCACGCCTATGCGATTGTCGATGAGGTAGACTCAATCCTGATCGACGAGGCCCGCACCCCATTGATCATTTCTGGCCCCACCGACGACAAGTCCGATTTTTATATCACCATAGACAAGCTGGTCCCGCAATTACGCGAAGAACATTACGAGCTGGACGAAAAAGCCCGCACCATCGCCCTCACCGAAGAGGGAAACGAGTTTATCGAGGATATTTTGCGTCAGGAAGGGTTGCTCGAAGGCGATACCCTCTATGATGCAGCCAATGTCTCCGTGGTGCACCATATCAACAATGCCCTGCGCGCCCATAACATGTTCCAACGGGACAAGGATTATATCGTCAAAAACGGCAAGGTCGTCATCATTGATGAATTTACCGGCCGCATGATGGATGGGCGCCGCTGGTCCGACGGGCTCCATCAAGCCGTAGAAGCCAAAGAAGGGGTGGATATTCAACCGGAAAATATCACCCTCGCCTCTATCACCTTCCAAAACTATTTCCGGCTTTATGAAAAACTTTCGGGCATGACCGGCACCGCCATGACCGAAGAGGCGGAATTTGTTGATATTTACAAATTGAATGTTTTGGAAATCCCAACCAATCGGCCCATTGCACGGGATGACCAAGAAGACGAGCTGTACATCACGGCGGAACAAAAATATCGCGCCATTGTCGCACAGATCGCCGACTGTCATCGCCGGGGTCAACCGGTTTTGGTTGGCACCGTATCGATTGAAAAATCGGAATATCTTTCCAATTTGTTGCAAGACAAGAAATTTTATAAAAGCCTCGCCGAGCAGTTCGATTCTTACGCTGGTGAATTAAAACCCGGCAAGGCCGATGAGGCGATTGCAGATTATCGGGAACGCGCACGCTATTTACGCGAAATCGCCGGTAAAAAAGAACCGATCCCCCACAATGTGCTGAATGCCCGCTTCCATGAACAAGAAGCCGAGATTATCGCCCAAGCGGGTATCCCCGGCGCCGTGACCATCGCCACCAATATGGCCGGACGCGGCACCGACATCCAGCTTGGTGGCAATGTCGATATGGAAGTGATGAAAAGCCTCTCAGAAGAAGATGATGAAGCTGCCATCGCCAAAAAACGCGCCGAAATTGAAGCCAAAGTCACCGATTTGAAAAAACAAGCGCTGGAGGCTGGCGGGCTTTATGTGCTGGCCACCGAGCGCCATGAAAGCCGCCGTATCGACAATCAGCTGCGTGGCCGCTCCGGTCGCCAAGGAGATCCCGGCACCACCAAATTTTTCCTCTCGCTGGAAGATGATCTGATGCGCATTTTCGGCGGTGGCATGGAAAAAATGTTGCGCCGTTTCGGTATCCGTGAAGATGAGAGCATTGAGCATCCCTGGTTCACCAAGGCTGTTGAAAAAGCGCAAATGAAAATCGAACAACGCAATTTTGACATACGTAAAAATGTTCTCAAATATGATGATGTGGTCAATGACCAGCGTAAGGCCATTTTCGAGCAACGCATTGAGTTTATGTCGGCTGATGATGTGGAAGAAATTGTCACCGATATGCGCCAAAGCCTGATTGAAGACATGGTCGAGACCTATATTCCCCCCAAATCCTATGCAGAACATTGGGACGTTGACGGGCTGGATGCCGAGGTTACGGATATTTTTGGCCGCTCCTTCCCTGTCAAGGATTGGTGCGCCGAAGAAGGGGTCGCGGACACGGAAATCATTGATCGGCTGATTGAGGCCACCGATAGGCTCGCTAAAGAACGCGAAGCCATCACAGGGCCAGAGCTTATGCGCCGCATTGAAAAACAATTCCTGCTGATCACCATCGACAATGATTGGCGCGAACATTTGCAACAGCTTGATCATTTGCGCTCGGTCGTCGGGTTTCGCTCCTACGCCCAACGCGACCCGGTCAATGAATTTAAAAATGAATCTTTCGAGCTATTTGGCCGCCTACTCGATGGTTTGCGCCGAGATGTCACCCGCACCCTGATGAATATTAAGTTTGAGACCAAGCCTGATGAGGCCACACGGTTAATCGACGAGATGGAAGCAAAGCAGGCGCAAGAACGCGAAGCCATGCGCCCCACCCATATTGACGCAACCACGGGCGAAAATGATGCCAGCCATGGCGGACCAGATGGGCCACGCCGTGCCTATGGACAAGCCACAGGCTTTGGCACCATGCGGGCGCGCGAAGCGGCCGCCGAAGTGGACCCCAATAATCCGGACACATGGGGACGGGTATCGCGCAATGCTCCCTGCCCCTGCGGATCCGGAAAAAAATATAAACATTGTCACGGATTGGTGCGCTAGAAAAATTTCACGCGAAAAGAAACCCCGGTTCGACTTAGGAACGGTTCAAACCATCGAGATCAGCAACCGGCACAATGGTAACGCTTTCGCCGCAGCCACACGCGTCGGTCTGGTTGGGATTATTAAACACGAAACGAGACGATAGTTTTTCGGTGACATAATCAATCTCGGTACCGAGCAAAAACAAGATGGCCTTCGGGTCGATCAAAATGGTGATACCATTATCTTCCACCACCTCATCAAATTTTGCGGCGGCTGAAGCATAATTCATTTCATATTCCATACCCGCACAGCCACCATTTTTGACACCAATGCGCACACCGATGAAATCTTCATCAGCGGCATCCATAATATCCCGCATACGTTGCGCCGCCCTGTCGGTCAGGGTCACCGGTTTGGGCAAGGCACGTTTAGGCTTTGATTGGGTCATAATCTCATTCATTCCTTCAACCCCAAATACGGGACATTCCTTAATATAAGGCTTTTACCCCCCTCTTCAACCAACCTTAAGGCTTGATTGGCGTTTGTTCAGTCGGGTTAATTCCGGTAATAGCCGATCTCTTACCCATTTATGGCGCGGATCACCGGTCCAGTTGGGATGCCATGACGCCATAAAATTCAAGGGAGGCATGGTCACTGGTGGCTGAAAAAAGGTCAGCCCACAACATTCATTTTCGAAAATACCTGAAGCAGCCGTCAATATCGCATCAGATTTGCGAACAACCGAAACCGCCGATAAAAAAGAATGGGTATAATAGGAAATATTCCGGGCCTTACCGATTTTGTTCAATTCCTCATCAAGAATACCGGCGCTGCCCCCTTCCGGGTTTATCAAAATATGTGGATAGTCAAGGAAACTATCCACATCAATTTTCCTCTCGGCCAATGGATGGTTTCTGCGCACAGCAGAAAAAAATTGCTGGGTAAACAAATCGCGTCGAACAAATTGCTGCGTATCAATGGATGCCGGCAATTTAGGCAAAATAATATCCGGAAAAATAGTAAAATCGGTTTTGCCAATGATTAAATCTTGCGCTGAATCGAGGGTCAAATTGACCAAATGCAAGTCCATTTTCGGTGCCAGCGGGGCAATCGCCTTGGTCCACGCCTCAATCACCAATATGGTTAAATAATCCACCGAGGCGATGGTCACAGATCCCGCCTGTGTTTCCGGATCAAAGCTGCGGTCTTGGCGCACAATCAAACGCAACCTCTCTATGGCCTCATTGATCTGCGGCTGCAGACTTTCGGCCAAGGGGGTGGCTTCCATGGTGCGTCCGGCTTTGACCAATACGGGATCGTGAAAAATATCCCGCAACCGCGCTAAAGAGCGACTCATGGCCGGCTGGGTCACAGACATCTGCACCGCCGCCGCCGAGACCGATCGCTCTTTTAGCAACCAATGAAGGCTGAGCAGCAGGTTGAGGTCTATATTTTCCAGTCTTGCCATTCGCTATCTCCTACCATATCGCTCCTCGATATTACCTGTAAGCATATTAGATATTATTATTATACATTTGTTTTATACATAAACAGCGCCTAGATAGGGTTTGTCAAGTCAGTCACTTCAAAACAGGAAAATCAGATGAAAAATTCTTTGAAATTAGCAATCGCCACCCTCATCGCTGGGGCCGCCCTCAGTGCCTCGGCCTATGCCCAATCCACCCAAGATCAAATCGCCACCTGCCGGGCGCAAATCGATCAAGAGCAAATTCTGGACATGGAAGCCTACCGCCTGAAGTTCAAAAGCTCCAAAGGCAGCCGCACGCGAACCCTTAATCTCGAAGCCATTGACTCCGATGGCGGCGCGCGCGTGCCTGTCGTGTGCAAACTATCGCGCGGCGGCAAGGTCACCGTTGCGCTGGGCAAATAAAACTACCCCTCACCGGATCGAGAGAGCCTCCCTTACCCCGCTAGCCCCTAAGCTTTATGCGCGGTTTTCTCTCAGCCCCTCTAGCGGAAATGATCGGCTCATCCGGTCATTTCCGTTTTTCTTTCAGAAATGTCAGATTCTCCTGAACGCTACATCCAACCCAATTCGAGCTTGGCTTCATCGCTCATGCGTTCTGGCGTCCAAGGCGGATCAAACGTCATGTTGACCACTACTTTTTCAACCCCGTCCACCTCTTCTACGGCCCGCTGCACCCAAAGCGGCATTTCCCCGGCCACGGGGCATCCCGGTGCGGTCAAGGTCATGTCGATAGTCACAACCCGCTCATCAGACAAATCGACCTTATAAATCAGCCCCAGCTCATAAATATCCACGGGGATTTCTGGATCATAGACAGATTTCAAAGCCTTTATGATGGCAGCAGTAAGGCTTTCAATTTCCGCTTCCTCCGGCGGATTAATCTCTTTTGTGGTTTCTGCTTCATCCGCGCTTGAGGTCGAGCCGAGTAGATCAATCATATCGCGCGATTTGGAAAGCTGGTCTTCACTCATGATAAAATATTCCTCGCCTTCATCAGGGCTTCAATAAAAATATCTATTTCTTGTTCGGTGTTATAGGCGGCAAAAGAAGCCCGCACCGTGCTATCGACCCCTAAATGCTGCATTAAGGGCTGACAGCAATGATGGCCTGCGCGCACCGCCACCCCCATCTGGTCGATAATCGTCGCAACATCATGAGGGTGCGCCCCCTCCATCGTAAACGACACAATCGGGCCTTTGCCTTCTTGCCCCTTACCTTGCAATGAAATCCAGTTAAGGCCTGATAGCTTACCCATGGCATAGTCTGTGAGTGCTTTTTCATGGGTCTGCAAGCCTTCAATGTCCTGCGCCATCATCCATTCAAGAGCTGTGCCCATAGCAATCGCCTCCATGATAGGCGGCGTGCCTGCTTCAAAGCGATGGGGCGGGTCATTATAGGTGACGATATCCTGCGTCACACAATCGATCATTTCGCCGCCGCCGCGAAACGGTGTCATGTCTTGTAAAATCTCACGTTTGCCATAAAGAGCGCCAATGCCACTTGGCCCGTATATTTTGTGCCCGGTTAAGACATAAAAATCAGCCCCCAGCGCTTTTACATCCACCGCCCCATGGACGGATTTCTGGCAACCATCGACCAGAATTTTCGCCCCGGCCCCATGGGCCAGAGCCGCCATGGCTTTAATATCAGGCGCCGCCCCCAGCACATTGGACAGGCCGGTGATGGCCACAAGTCTGGTTTTGTCGCTGAGAAGGGATTGATATTGGTTCATATCAATCGCGCCATTATCATCGACCTTGAGCCATTTCAGCACCGCCCCTTTTCGCTCGCGTAGGAAATGCCATGGGACAATATTGGAGTGATGCTCCATCAGTGAGAGGATAATTTCATCCCCCTCGCCTATATTTTCCATGCCCCAGCTGTAAGAGACGAGATTGATGGCATCGGTGCCGCCCATGGTGAAGATAATCTCGTCTTCATCAGCCCCCAAATAGCGGGCGCAAGTTTTTCGCGCCTGTTCATAGCGCTCGGTTACTTCATTGGACAGCGTGTGCAGGCCGCGATGAACATTGGCATAGGATTGGGTGAGGGTGTGATTGATGCAATCGATTACTTTTTGCGGCTTTTGCACCGAGGCGGCATTATCAAAATAGACCAGCGGTTTGCCATGGACTTGCCGTTGCAGGATGGGGAATTGATCGCGGATGGCGTTGACGTCAAAACTCATGGCCTGCCTCCATGGCATTTGCAATTTTATCATTCAGTGCATTGCGCAAGGTCTCATCAGAAATTTGCTGCAAAACCTCCCCTAAAAAGGCACCGATCAACATGGTGCGTACCTGCTCTTCGCTGAGGCCCCTTTGGCGCATATAAAATATAAGCGCTGGGTCGAGCGCGCCAACTGAATTGCCATGGGCGCATTCCACATCATCGGCATAGATTTCCAGTTCCGGCTTGGCGTCTACTTCCGATTGTTCGGACAGCATCAAGGCTTTGTGCTGCATATTGGCTACCGTTTTTTGCGCGCCTCGGGCCACATAAAACTTGCCTTGAAACACGGCGCGGGCCTGATCGCGGACAATACCCTTGGTCAATTGCTCCGTATTGGCGGCCAATCCGTGATGGCGAATTTCACTGGTGCTATCGAAATGGTTTTTGCCGGATAGTAGATAGGCCGTGGCGAGATTGATGGTAAGATCATCCCCCTGCCCGTCGATACGGGTTTCAAAACGCGTATAGGCCCCGCCAAAACCAATCAATGTCTGGTCATAGCGTGCCCGCGCGGCCATTTTGACAAAGCTGTTTTGCACCATAATCGCCTCTGGCGCGGACGGCTGCAAAATGCTTCTTGTGAGATGGCTCTCTTGCGCCAAATCAAAAGTGGCAAGCCCATTTACAAAGGGATTATCCGCGCTCTCATAGCTTTCCACAAAATGCGCACTAGCCCCTTGGGATAGTTTGACCACCAAATGGGTATTAATCGCCCCACTGCCCTTGGCGATGAAGCGTAGATAGATTTTTTCTTTGACCGGCTTGGTAATAGACAAAGTGATTTTTTTGTCGGCGAGACTTTGCGCCAATCCTGCGGGCAGATTGGTCTCACCAGAAGCTGTTGGACCGGCTTGCTCCAAGGTAACGCCATCAGGCAAATCCCCAAGGGTTTGCAAAACACCATTGGCAAATATGAGGGTAGTTGCATCGCTCACTGACAAAATTTCTGTGGGTAATGCCCCGTCAAAAGTTTTGGCCAGTGGTTTTTCTTCCCGCAAAGCTGTGCGCAAATCAGACCAGCGCCAGCCTTCCACGCGGCGATTGGGCAGGCCTTTTGTTTGCAGCGCTTGCGCCAACGCCCCATCGGGTAACGCCGCCAGCAGGCCTTGTTCTGTTTTTGTCAGTTTCAGCGCGGTCATGATTTAAGCCGCCTCGCCTGCAAATTGATCATAGCCATGGGTTTCAAGCTCTGCCGCTAGTTCTGGACCACCTGATTTTACAATGCGACCATCAGCCAACACATGAATGCGATCCGGTTTGATATGATCGAGCAGGCGCTGATAATGGGTGATGACCAGAAAGCCACGGCTCGCCCCGCCATTTTCAGGCGCACGCAAATCATTGACCACATCGCCGACCATTTTCAACGCATCAATATCAAGGCCAGAATCCGTCTCATCCATAATCGCAAACGCCGGGGCCATAATCGCCATTTGCAGCATTTCCATACGCTTTTTCTCACCGCCAGAAAAACCAACATTGAACGGGCGTTTTAACTTCGTGTCAGAAAGCCCAACAACTTTCGCTTTGGCGCGGGCAAAGCGCAAAAATTCTGCGGCGCTTATTTCTTTCTCGCCGCGTTGTTTGCGTTGGGCGTTCAAAGCCGTGCGGATGAAATTCATCACCGCCACCCCGGGTATTTCCATGGGGCTTTGGAAAGAAAGAAACAGCCCGGCAGCGGCGCGCTCATCCGGCGACATTTCGTTTAACGCTTTGCTATTAAGCGTGATATCGCCCTTGGTCACCTCATAGCCGGAGCGCCCGGCCACCGCATAGGCAAGGGTCGATTTACCGGACCCGTTCGGCCCCATAACCGCATGGACCTCACCGGCAGGCACTTCCAAGGAAAGCCCCTTGATGATTTCGCTTTCGCCTACTGTCACATGAAGATTTTCTATTTTTAACATGGTTTTTTCCAATTTTGGGGCGGCCTCAGCCTGTTTATTTTTTTATTGCGATACATTCGATCTCTAGGGCAGCCCCCACCGCCAACCCATCAGCGCCCAAGGTTGATCGCGCTGGCTTAGGGTCTGGCAAAGCCGCCGCATAGGCTTTGTTCATCTCTTGAAATTGGCTCATATCGTCGAGAAACACCGTGCATTTCACAATGTCCGAAAGGTCTGCCCCCAAGCGCGCGAGTGTTGCCTCATAATTTTGAAAAATCGCTGTTGTCTGAGGCCCAACACCCCCCTCAACCAAATCAACACCTCCCGGCATACGGCCAATTTCACCAGAAAGATAAATCACATCTCCCACCACCACGGCGGAAGAAAAGGGCAAACTATCCGGCAAGGAAGGGTCGCGATCATAATGTCGCGCCTCATCATCACTACAGGCCGCTAACAATAAAGATATAATCACCAGCACAAAAATATTAAATTGGTTTGTCATCACCCCACACTTCCTTCTAAACTTACCTGCACCAGTTTTTGCGCTTCGACAGCAAATTCCATGGGCAATTCCTGCAACACATCGCGGCAAAACCCGTTGACCAAAAGCGCCACCGCTTCTTCTTCGCCAAGCCCTCTTTGCTGGCAGTAGAATAATTGTTCCTCAGACAGCTTTGAGGTGGTGGCCTCATGCTCCAAAATCGCGCTCGGGTTTTTGGTCTCTACATAAGGCACGGTGTGGGCGCCACAATCGCCACCAATCAAAAGACTATCGCATTGGGTAAAATTGCGCGCGCCATCGGCCTTGCGGTGAATGGAAACCAGCCCGCGATAGGTCTGGTCAGATTTACCCGCCGAAATACCCTTGGAGATAATCCGGCTTTTGGTGTTTTTACCCAAATGAATCATCTTGGTGCCGGTATCGGCCTGTTGATGATTATTGGTGATGGCGATGGAATAAAACTCACCCACAGAATTATCCCCGCGCAAAATGCAGGAGGGATATTTCCATGTCACCGCTGAGCCGGTTTCCACTTGAGTCCATGACACTTTGGCGTTTTTCTCGCGGCAATCGGCGCGCTTGGTGACGAAATTATAAATCCCGCCTACGCCATCCTTATCGCCGGGATACCAGTTCTGCACGGTGGAATATTTAATCTCTGCGCCTTCCAAGATCACCAATTCCACCACCGCCGCATGAAGCTGGTTTTCATCGCGCATGGGGGCGGTGCAGCCTTCGAGATAAGACACATAAGAACCTTTTTCGGCAATGATGAGCGTGCGCTCAAACTGGCCGGTATTGGCCTCATTGATGCGAAAATAGGTGGACAGCTCCATAGGGCAACGCACCCCCGCAGGCACATAAACAAAAGTGCCATCGGAAAACACCGCCGAATTAAGCGTGGCAAAGAAATTATCCGACACCGGCACAACAGAGCCGAGATATTTTTTCACCAATTCCGGGTGCTCGCGAATGGCTTCGGAGATGGACATGAAGATCACCCCGGCTTTTTTCAACTCGGCCTGAAAGGTCGTTGCCACAGAAACGGAATCGAACACCGCATCCACAGCGACTTTGGGCTTTTCCCCATTGGGCGTGGAATTAGGGTCAGGATTGGTGCGCGCCTCGGCGGCGCTGGCAGCGGCCCCCTTGACACCCAGTAAGACTTCAGCCTCGCGCAAGGGAATGCCGAGCTTTTCAAAATCTTGCAAAATTTCTTCCGGCACGTCATCAATGCTGGCATATTTCGCGCCGGATTTTGGCTCCGCATAATAATAGGCATCCTGATAATCAATCTCCGGATAGGTCAAATGCGCCCAGCGCGGCTCACTCATGGTTTGCCAGCGCTGAAACGCTTCCAGACGCCAATCCAGCATCCATTGAGGCTCTTCTTTTTTGGCCGAAATATAGCGGATAATATCTTCATTTAATCCCTTAGGTGCTTTTACTGATTCAATATCCGTGGAGAACCCATATTTATAGGTCTCCAGCGCCTTGGCTGTCTCAACCGTTTCTTTTGCTATGCCTTGTTTGACGTCGGTCATTTTTCTTCTTCTTTTATGCGGCGTGAGTTTTGCTGGCGCGGGCATGGGCTTTTTTCCATGCCTTTAAAAAGTCTTGCGGGGCGGTGTCGGGGGTGTCCCAACCAAGGGAGACGCGAATGGCGCTGCCTGCCTGTTCGCTGTCTGCGCCCATGGCTTGCAACACATGAGATTTTTTGACCTTGCCGGAAGAACAGGCCGAGCCCGAAGAAACTTCAATCCCTTCCAAATCAAGGGCCATCACCTGCACATCGGCGGCAAAGCCGGGGCTCGAAAAGCATAATGTATTGCCAAGGCGTGGCACCCTTTTGCTCCAGATTTTAATATCAGGAACGCTGCCAAGCCCGTCTTCAATGTCATCGCGCAAAGCCTGCAAAGCGTGCGCCTGTCCAAGATCAATCGCTTTGGCCGCCGCCCCCATGGCCACAATGGCAGCAATATTTTGCGTCCCCGGCCGCAAGCCCATTTCCTGCCCACCCCCTTGCATTAAAGGCGCGAGCACAAGACCGGGCTTTATCATCAGCGCGCCAACGCCTTTGGGTCCGGCAAATTTATGGGCAACCACAATCATCAGATCGGCCTGCAGGCGATTAAACGATAGCGGCATTTTGCCAATGGCCTGCGCTGCATCCACCAGCAAAAAGCCGCCATGGGTAAACACCATCGGCGCAAGAGCCTCAATATCCTGCACCACCCCGGTTTCATTATTGGCGAGCATGATGCTGGCAAGAAAAGTCACGCCCTCGCTTTGCAATTCTTTGGCACGGGCAAGAAGCCACACCCCATCAACCAGCCCTTCGCCATCAACCGGAATAAACTCCAGCTTTGCCAACCCGGCCTGCTCAATCGCCTGAGCGGTATTGATCATAGCGTCATGCTCAATGGCGCTGACAAGCAAATGGCGCACCGGGTCTTTATCGCGCTTTACCATCCCCCATAGGGCCATATTAATCGCTTCAGTGCCGCCGCCAGTAAAAGTGCAGGCATTTTCTGGAGCATCAATCGCTTGACACAACTCAGCCCGCGCCTGCTCCATGGCCGCTTTGGCTAAGCGACCGCTTTTATGCACCGAAGATGGATTACCAAGATCAAGAGCGTCGATCATCGCTTGCTTTACCGCGGGTTTCATCGGGCTGGTAGCATTATGGTCGAGATATAGCCGGGTCATTTCTGTCCCCCAGCGTTGGCAGGGACCAAAGGCTCGCCAATGGAAGCACGCCCCAAAACCCGTTTGTCGAGAATATCCTGCAAGGTGATGGCGCTTAAAAACACATCAATATGGCGGCCCAACTCATCCCATAAATCATGGGTCAGACAACGGGCCTGTGTGCCGGTGCAGCCACGAATAGCCTCTGGCGAACAGGCGGTGGTCACAACCCCTGCATCCACCGCACGCACAATATCACCGATACGAATATCGGCGGGGGGTAATGCCAACCCATAGCCGCCCCCAGCCCCTCTTTGCGAGGCTACCAACCCGGCTTCGCGCAATTTACGAAAAAGCTGCTCAAGGAAGCTTTGAGAAATTTTTTGACGTTCGGCAATATCCCCCAATGTCACCGCCCCCTCGCCCCCAAAGCGTGCAATATCCGCCATGGCGGTGACCGCATATCGGGCTTTGGCTGTGAGCTTCATGGACTATTCCTTGCGAAGATAAGGGCGACAGCGATGGGGAAGCGTTAAAAACTGGTATTTTCAAAAACAAATGTGCTATAGCCAGCGCTGAATGGTTCCTGCTAAGGAACAGATAGTTAACCTGACTAAATTGGTCAACAATAAAATTCCGAAAACACCCCTTTTCAGGGGGTATTTTGGGAGAAGCACGCTTATTTCTGAGCTATTCTCTCCCTTGGATATGACAACAGCCTGTGCGCTAGAAACGAAGATATAGATGCCTGAAATCATTTTTGCCGGCCCGGACGGGCGCCTCGAAGGCCGTTACCAAAAATCCCGCGAGGAAGGGGCGCCCATCGCCCTCATCCTCCACCCCCATCCGCAATTTGGCGGCACCATGAACAATAAGCTGGTCTATGAGCTTTATCACTCCTTTGCCCGTCGCGGGTTTTCAGTGATGCGGTTCAATTTCCGTGGGGTTGGCAAAAGCCAAGGTGAATATGATTCTGGTCAAGGCGAGCTTTCTGATGCCGCCACCGCTCTTGATCATTTGCAGTCCATGAATCCAGGGGCCCCCTTTGTCTGGGTGGCGGGGCTTTCCTTTGGCGGCTGGATCGGCATGCAACTATTAATGCGTCGACCTGAAATCAGCGGATTTCTCGCCGGCGCGGTTTCCGCCAACCTCTATGACTTCACCTTTCTGGCCCCATGCCCTTCATCAGGCTTGGTCATTCACGGCTCGGAAGATCGCATCTGCACCGCAGAAGAAACAAGAT